>NZ_NPDG01000013.1:0-33788 GCF_002272225.1 Bacillus sp. 7894-2 | reverse complement strand
AACTCTGTAAATAATATATTAAAAGTAAACCTCGCCAATACAATTCTATATTTTTATTCACCAAAGAACATCCAAAATGTCTTTGTTAAATAAGTTTGTATCGATATTGCATGCCTTCGCATCAATTCCATACTGCCAGCCTGCAATCAGTGAGTTTTCCGGAGCTTCTGGTTTATATTCAGGCGCCTGTTTCTTAGCGGTGATTCCTTTATTCGGCGCAGCAGTCCATATAAATGTGTTATCAAGAAGGGGAGAGTTTTCAGCAGCAGCCTGATCGAAAGCTTTCATCAGGGCCTTTTCCTTATCAAAAATCCCGTAAATGCCAGGTTCATAGGGTGATTCCGACATGGCTTGATACCAGCCTTTTATAAAAGAAGAGTCGACAGGATAGTTAGGCTCGATATCCGCAAAAATCGCGACACCCTCGGGTATCCCCAGCTCCTTTGCCAATTGAACAGCTGCTCTTGCTTCACTCTGTCCATTTTCAAGGCCTGTTGCATCATTAAATCGATTCCATATCACGAGTAATTTAATATCATTGTCCTGCAGCAGTTCAGCCTCTTCGGGTGTAATGCCTGCTGATACACCTTCTTTTTCACCTAAATACCGTCCCCATACTTTAGGAGATCCAAAGTTTTCACGAACACAAGAAAGCAAGTCGCTTGTAGTGAGACTTGCCGAGTCTACACCCCAAACGACTTCATCATCCCCTGACTGGCCGTCCTGGTCATTTTCCTTACCCTTACCGCCGCTGCTATTTTCCTTTTCATTATCTTTTTGACCGGAGTCCTGGTTTTTATCAGCTTTATTTTTTATCGTATTGGTTACATTCACATCAACATTTACCTCTATATCATTTGTAACATTATTTTCAATTTGACTATCTTCACCATTATTTAAATCGTTGTCAATTGAATTATTCACATTGGCTTTATTGCCTTTAATATTATTTTTTACTTCATTCGAGATATCACTGTCATGGTTTGTGCTCTGGCCATCCGGAACGGTCTCTGTTTTTGGCGGCTCGGCATCCTTTGAATCCATAAGCGAAAAAGTAAAGAGTGAAATCATTACGGCAAAAAATGCGGTCACAACAAAAGGCAAAAGGCCCCGTCTTTCCATATCTCACAGCCCTCCTTGTCAGTTCATGACATCTTATGCGGAGGGCGGAGGGTTGGTGATTACTGCAAAAGGGGGGTGAAAATGCTTTCTTATCCTAAAATAACTTCACAGCATCAGATAATCGGGAAATAATTTTAAAGAGTTATAACGCGATAATATCACTTGTTCAAAATAACGAACAGCAGTTGGAGAATGTGTAAAAAAGTCTTAAATGGGTAAATATCCGTATATATTTCAGGTTAAAAAATTTGCTTAAGCCTTTGAACTTCACTACTATAAAAATAATAGGCAAATTTTCCATTCATTTAAGATGAGAAAGATATGAATAGGGAATACTAGCCGATAAGAAATTTATTAGGAAGATTTGTCACAGGAGGTTGCATTATGGACAGGGAATTTGCGGATGACAGTATAGCTTTGCATACTGATTTGTACCAGATCAATATGGCGCAGACTTATTGGGAAGACAACATACATAATCGAAAAGCCGTTTTTGAAGTCTACTTTAGGAAGCTCCCTTTTGGGAATGGATATGGTGTTTTTGCAGGCCTTGAAAGGGTCATCGAGTATATTGAGAATTTCAGATTCACCGAAAGTGACCTGCTTTACTTAAAAAATGAATTGAATTATGCTGATGATTTCCTCGATTATCTGAAAAACATGACTTTTTCAGGAACCATTAAATCAATGGAAGAGGGAGAGCTTGTGTTTGGCAATGAGCCAATTATGCGTGTAGAAGCTCCGCTGGCAGAAGCCCAGATCGTGGAAACAGCACTATTAAATATTATAAATTACCAAACTTTGATTGCGACAAAAGCGACACGAATCAAAGAAGTGATTGGCGATGGGACCGCTATGGAATTTGGCTCCAGAAGGGCTCAGGAAATGGACGCAGCCATCTGGGGTACGCGAGCAGCCTATATTGGCGGCTTTGATGCCACTTCCAACGTAAGAGCTGGCAAGAAATTTGGCATTCCAGCTGCAGGGACACATGCCCATTCTTTTGTACAGGCATATCAGGACGAGTATACCGCTTTTAAGAAATATGCCCAAACCCATAAGGACTGTGTTTTTCTCGTCGATACGTATGACACGCTGAAATCCGGAGTCCCAAACGCCATTAAAGTGGCCCGGGAAATGGAAGGTCAAATTAACTTTAAAGGAATTAGACTGGATAGCGGGGACTTGGCGTATCTGTCCAAAGAAGCGAGAAAAATGCTGGATGATGCCGGTTTTCATGATACTAAGATTATTGCATCAAATGATCTGGATGAATACACCATCATTAACCTTAAAGCTCAAGGAGCGAAAATCGATATTTGGGGCATTGGCACAAAATTGATCACGGCTTATGAGCAGCCTGCATTAGGAGCTGTTTATAAACTCGTTTCAATCGAAAATGAAGATGGCAAGATGACTGACACAATCAAAATAAGCGGCAATCCGGAGAAAGTGACTACCCCAGGCCTGAAGAGAGTATATCGGATTATTAACAAAGACAACCATAAATCAGAGGGAGACTATATTGCGCTGGATCATGAAAATCCTCAAGCTGAACCAAAGCTTAAGATGTTCCATCCAGTTCACACGTTCGTAAGCAAATTCGTTACTAATTTTGATGCGAGAGAATTACATAAAGTGATTTTTCAGGAAGGGAAGCTCACCTACAAAGTTCCATCTTTAAAAAAGATGCAAAGCTTTGCAAAGGAAAATCTCAACGTATTATGGGACGAGTACCGCCGTTCTCTTAATCCGGAGGAATACCCGGTCGACCTGAGCCAGGAGTGCTGGGATAATAAAATGAACATGATCAGCCAGGTAAAACAAAATATAAAGAGCTGAAGCTTTATGAAGAGGGAGGAACCTGTAATGAATAGGCAAAAAGAAATTATGGAAGATTTAAATGTGAATCCAGTAATCGATCCAAAAGAAGAGATAAAAAACAGAATTCAGTTTTTAAAGGATTACCTTGTTAAATCGAATGCCAAAGGGTATGTACTTGGCATAAGTGGGGGCCAGGATTCCACTCTCGCCGGAAGACTTGCGCAGCTCGCCGTTGAAGAAATGCGAAATGAAGGCAAAGAGGCAACTTTCATGGCAGTCCGCCTGCCATATGGTGTACAGCAGGATGAAGAGGATGCACAGCTGGCGCTTTCTTTTATTCAGGCTGACCGTGAAGTTGTATTTAACATTAAAAATGCAGTGGATGAAGTACAAACCGAATATGATCGTATATTGCCGGAGGAACCTTTAAAGGATTTTCATAAAGGCAATGTGAAAGCCCGCATGAGAATGATCGCCCAATATGCAGTTGGCGGCCAATACGGCCTGCTGGTTGTCGGGACGGATCATGCAGCAGAAGCAGTGACAGGATTCTACACAAAATATGGTGATGGCGGAGCAGACGTCCTGCCATTATCCGGACTGACTAAAAGACAGGGAAAGGCATTGCTTAAAGAGCTTGGGGCAGAAGAAAGACTTTACTTAAAAGTGCCGACTGCCGATCTTCTGGACCAAAAACCCGGACAGGCTGATGAAACGGAACTGGGTATTTCATACGATGAATTGGATGACTACCTTGAAGGAAAATCAGTAAGTCCGGAAGCCGCAGAGAAGATTGAAAAACGTTACATCGTTTCCCAACATAAACGCCAGATGCCTGCATCCATGCACGATAACTGGTGGAAATAATGTACACAAAAAGGAAAATCCCTGGGGATTTTCCTTTTACTTTTGAGCTAATTTGTTCGAAACCTCCTGATAAAACCTCTGCGGTTCATCCACATTCAGAACAATGCGGCTTGCTTTTCTTTTAATGCCGAACATCAGCTCATAAACTGCCGGCTCCTTCAGTATAATTTCGAACATCGGCTTTTCCTGGATAAGATCAGGCACTCTTGCATCAAATATATCATTCATTTCTTGTTTGCTAAACTTTTCGGGGCCATCATAATAGTTGATCTCCTTGATTTCCTCCAAATGAAGGTACATGCTTTTTGAGAATCCGGTTTGCAGCAGCAAATGAGAATTAGTAAGGACGAAAGGGGTTAAGCGGGTGGCGTTTATCTCTGCCAGGAAGTACATAATGCCATAAATATTTGCAATTAGGATGATATATGCCACAATTGCATTCCATGAATGAAGCCAATAATGAAGTCCGATCGACTCAATGGCTATCGCATGAATCAGCATAATATAAACAGCATTTACACTTGTTTTCTGATGGTAGGTGAATGAATCTCCATGCTTTATGGAAAGCTTCTTTTTCCATGAAAACAGGGCGTAATTAAACATGGCGAATTCAGTGACGAATACAGTTACCAACCTATTATTCGGCAAATGCGTTTCAGCCGCTCTCTTAACATTAAAGAGAAATAGGGAATTAATATCGTTTAGCCTGCGGTATTCTTTTAAAAGTACAGGCAGCTTAGTAAGAATCTTATAGGCAATAAACAGCTCCAGCCCAATAAAAAGCGCTTCGGAAAAAACAATTACATATGGCAAAAAGGCAAACTGCGATAATTGGCTGGCAGGGATAATAAAATAAGCAGCTGCGTATCCTGCTAGAATAACTGCCCCTAAATACTTCAGCGAATACCTTTTCCGCAAGATAAGGAAATACGCCAACAGCGGAACAACAACGAGCAAATCAATCAAAGAGCCAACAGCCGCACCATCCGGAACCGGACCAAATAGCGGGGTTCTGTATAGGATGTAGTTGGAACACAGAATCATAGATAAAAGTACACCAAAAACCAGCCACTTAGGCTTTTTAAATGTAATTGTCATAATTATCCACCTCACTTTAATTATAGCTTATATGAGGGGTAAATGATATTGAAGTTTTGATGAATTTTGACTCAGCGAGCATTCGTTCGCGGTTTTGTGTCAGAACCCATGCCAACTTCTGACTCAGCGAGCATCCGTTTGTGTTTTTGAGTCCGAACCCGGCACTCGCACTGTAACAATCGACAAATACAAGATACAAACAAAGCCCCAATCACAAAATTGGGGCTAACCACGCAAAACGTTTCATCTAAGATCCTATAACCCAGCCAAAATCCGATAAGCCCATTCCGTTTTTTCCTCGTTCGGAGGCTCAATATCCTTCAGCGGATATTCCAAGCCAAGCGCTTCCCATTTATATACACCAAGCTTGTGGTAGGGGAGAACCTCGATTTTTTCCACATTGTTCAATTCTTTAATAAAGCTTCCTAATCGTTCCAAATCCCGTTCATCATCAGACTTTGTTGGCACCAGCACATGGCGGATCCACACAGGCACCTGATGGTCAGACAGATACCGGGCAAATTGAAGAATGTGTTCATTTGTAAGTCCTGTCAGTTTTTTATGTTTCTCCCTATCAATATGCTTCAAATCCAGCAGCACGAGGTCTGTATAGCTCATAAGCTCTTTCAGCTGCGTCTGGAAAAGCGGGGAGCTGGAATAGCAGCCTCCTGATGAATCTATGGCAGTGTGAATGCCAAGTTTCTTGCATTCTTTAAAAAGCTCTATAAGGAATGGAAGCTGCAGCAAAGGTTCACCGCCGCTGACTGTGATGCCGCCTCCGGAAGCCTCGAAGAAAGGGAGATAGGATTGCAGGTCATTCATGATTTCTGAAACGGACATTTGCTTCCCAGTTCCAATTTCCCAAGTATCTGCATTATGGCAAAATTGACAGCGCAGGAGGCACCCCTGTGTAAAAATAACATACCGGATGCCAGGTCCGTCTACTGTACCGAATGTCTCGATTGAATGAATGTTGCCGTGCATGATCATCTTCCTTTCCATAAGCACCGGTGCAGCCGCAGCTGCACCTTGCTAAAGCTTTTTGAAGAAGGGGGCCGATTAAAATGGCCCGCTATCCGATTGGTTACATGGATTCATGGAATGTTCGATTTATTACATCAAGCTGCTGCTCTTTAGTCAGCTTAATGAAGTTCACTGCATAGCCTGAAACCCTAATGGTCAGCTGCGGATATTCCTCCGGATGTTCCATGGCATCCAGAAGTGTTTCTTTGTTAAATACATTGACATTTAAGTGATGCCCGGATTTTATAGCATATCCATCGAGTATGGATACCAGATTGCGCACACGGCTTTCATCATCCTTTCCGAGTGCTTTAGGGACAATGGAGAAGGTGTTGCTGATGCCATCGAGCGCCTGTTTGTATGGTAATTTTGCAACAGAAGACAGGGACGCAAGCGTTCCTTTCGTATCTCTTCCGTGCATTGGATTTGCACCAGGCGCAAATGGCTCTCCGGTACGCCTTCCATCAGGTGTATTTCCAGTTTTCTTGCCATATACCACATTTGAAGTAATGGTTAAGATCGACATGGTATGCATAGAGTTTCTGTAAGTCTGGTGCTTGCGGAGCTTTTTCATAAACCGTTCAACAAGGTCTATAGCGATGCTGTCAACGCGATCATCATTATTTCCGTATTTCGGAAAATCTCCTTCTGTTATAAAATCAACCACGATCCCATTCTCATCACGGACTGCTTTAACGGTTGCGTATTTGATGGCACTTAGGGAATCGGCCGCAACACTCAGACCTGCGATGCCAGTGGCCATTGTTCTGAGAATTTCAGAGTCATGCAGTGCCATTTCGATTCGTTCGTAGCTATATTTATCATGCATGTAATGAATGATATTCAAAGTATTAATATAGAGGTCTGCCAGCCATTCCATCATGAAATCAAACTTCTCCATCACTTCCTCATAATGAAGGATGTCTGATGTTATTGGGGCATAGGCCGGGCCGACCTGATCCTTAAGTATTTCATCTTTGCCGCCATTAATGCTATATAATAGAGCTTTTGCAAGGTTGGCTCTTGCTCCGAAAAACTGCATTTGTTTTCCGATTTCCATTGCAGAAACACAGCAGGCGATTCCATAATCATCGCCATACTCAGGAAGCATGATATCGTCGTTTTCGTATTGGATTGAGCTTGTTTCGATTGACATCCTGGCACAATATTTTTTAAAATTCTCAGGAAGCTTGGCGGACCATAAAACCGTTAAGTTTGGTTCCGGAGCCGGACCAAGATTTCTAAGGGTATGAAGGAAGCGGAATGAATTCTTTGTGACAAGCGGACGGCCATCAAGCGCCATGCCGCCTATGGATTCTGTCACCCATGTAGGATCACCGCTGAATAATTCATTATAGTCAGGCGTTCTTGCGAATTTTACAAGGCGCAGCTTCATGACAAAATGGTCAACAAGCTCCTGCGCTTCCTTCTCGGTAAGTGTTCCGTTCTTTATGTCTCTTTCTATGAAAATATCAAGAAAAGTGGAAACACGGCCAAGACTCATAGCTGCACCATTTTGTTCCTTGATGGCGGCAAGATAAGCGAAATACAGCCATTGGAAAGCTTCAAGAGCATTTCCTGCTGGTTTAGAAATATCAAAACCGTAGCTGTTTGCCAGCTGCTTCAGTTCCTTCAGAGCTCTGATCTGTTCTGAAATTTCTTCCCTCAATCGAATATTTTCTTCCGTCATTACACGTGTGGTTGATTTCAAATCCGCTTTTTTGGCTTCAATCAAGCGGTCAGTCCCATAAAGGGCAACCCTGCGGTAATCACCGATAATCCTGCCCCGGCCATATGCATCAGGCAGACCGGTTATAATGCCGGCCTTACGGGCGAGTTTCATTTCATCAGTATAGGCATCAAACACACCCTGGTTATGTGTTTTGCGGTAGTCCGTAAATATTTTTTCCATATCTTTGCTGGCTTCATAGCCATATGCTTCACAGGCAGCCACAGCCATGCGGACTCCGCCAAATGGCTGAAGTGAGCGCTTAAACGGCTGGTCAGTCTGAACACCTACAATTTTTTCTTTATCTTGATCGAGATAACCAGGTCCATGTGAGGTAATAGTAGAGACGATTTCTGTGTCCATATCGAGCACGCCGCCTTGTTCCCGCTCTTTTTTAGTGAGATCCATTACTTTTTCCCATAATAACGATGTAGCATCTGTCGGGCTTTCCAAAAATGATTCATCTCCGGAAAAAGGTGCAAAATTCTTTAATATAAAATCTCTAACATCAATTTCACGTGTCCAAATGCCTTCTCTAAAGCCATTCCATCTTTCCATGCCAGTTCACCTCAAAGGGATTATTGGTGTAACAGTTATTACAACTTTACTATACTCTCAATATAACAGATTTAATGTGAAATAAATCACAAGGATTTTGAACGTATTGTGAAATGTAATGTTTTATACAACTTCAAGTAAAACGTGTATTACAAAACCCCCGGAATCTTAGAACTGTTATATATACAGATGGAACACTGGATAATAAAAAGATAGCAATCACTTTGAAATTCTTACATTCTGCCCAACAATTACCTGTTTATAAGAATAAAAGATTTTGATTAAATATAAATATGAAAACACTATCAAAAATTTCATTCATTTTAATGTTGTCTGTCGCACTTGTCTTTGGATTCAATTTTGATGCAAAAGCATCAACAGTACATACCGTTCAGCCAGGGGATACGATGTGGAAGATCGCCATGAAGTATCAGGTTGGGGTCTCTGAAATCATCAATGCCAATGGGCAGATCTCAAATCCGAACTCCATTTATCCAGGGCAAAAGGTGAATATCCCTACTCTTTCAAAAGCCACAACAGGGGTGGAAGAGCAGGTCGTCCAGCTTGTTAACCAGGAAAGAGCAAAGTATGGATTAAAGCCGTTAAAATCGAATTGGGAGCTTGCCAGAGTAGCAAGGTACAAATCTCAGGATATGATTAATAAGAGATATTTCGATCATAACTCCCCTACATACGGAAGCCCGTTTGATATGATGAAGAGCTTCGGAATCACCTACAGGACTGCCGGGGAAAACATTGCTGCCGGGCAAAAAACGCCTCAGGAAGTAGTAACTGCCTGGATGAACAGTGAAGGACACCGCAAAAATATCCTATCTGCGAACTTCACAGAAATCGGAGTAGGCTACGCTCAGGGCGGAACTTACGGACACTATTGGACACAAATGTTTATTGGGAGATAAGAGGAAAAGCAGAAGCGCCTTGCCCACCCCCGACACCTCAAAGGGGTAGGAGCTGGAGCCAGACAGTAAAGAAAAGCACCGGAGAAATCCGGTGCTTTTGCTTTGCCCATTAATCTACTACAATATAAGCAATCATCGGTCCGCTATTATCCTTATCCGGATGAGTAAGACAAACCAGACGGTATACGCCTTCTTTGTCAAATTGAAGAGGGACCACTGTTTCTTCAGCTTTCTTTACAACTCCCTTAATATCCGTTCCTTCGATAATATAAGGGTGTTCCATTCCATTAACTCCCCAAATCTTCAGATTAACCTTTTCATTTTTTTCGAGAAAAATGGTTCCCGGATCCCAGCGATACGCTTCAATTTCCTTGCCATCAGGCAGCTTTGCTTTAAACTCTCCTGTAACCATATGGATTTCCCGGACTTTTTCGCCTTCATTCTGGTTGAATACCGTCAAACTGTCCGACTTTGAAAAAAACCAAAGGGATGCAGAAACAATGACTGAAAATATGATGACAAAGGCAATGATGCTGCGTTTCTTTAATACAAGAAAAGGCATGCTCATACTCCTTCCAAAATTAGTTGTCCATATATAGATATGCTGTAAGGGCCTCATAACTTGTCTACTATTTGCGGGATTTTTCCGATTTTTCTTTACAGCTGCTGAAAAATTATTTCATAATAGAATTAAAAAGGATGTGGCAGCATGTACAAGGTACTTGTGGCCAATCGGGATGAGTACGATACAAAGGGTATAGAGTGGCTGCTAAAATCTTCAATGAACGCATGGGAAGTAGAGGCTGCCGAAGATGAGGCAGGGCTTATTAAAAAGCTTGAGACTTTTCAGCCCGATCTGCTGATTTTTGAACTGGATCTGATAAAGGAAGATAGATACAGCTCTTTCTTAAAAACCATTCAAATTATAGGGCCGGATCTTATTGCACTTACGATGGAAGCGACCTTTTCACAGGCAAAACGAGCCATTGACATGGGTGTAGCCGATTTAATACTTAAGCCCATTTCAGCTGATATTTTATTGAAATCCGCACGAAACATTCATAGGCGCCAGAAGCTGAGAATTCCAGCGGCTTTAAAAAGCTCCGGAATGGTTACTGATAAAGCATTTAATTATCAGGATATATTTTTAGAAGCTCCAGAACCGGCAGAACGTTTTCTTTCCATTGGCATAAAAACTGAGAATGTCCTTGAGCTTCCAAAGTTATATGAATTTCTGGAAAGCTATGGCTTCCAGAAAAAAGTCGATCATTTTATTTTAAGTGACATGGTACTGATAGTTGCTGAAAAACCGGGCGTATCATGGAAAGAGGAAAGCGTCAGATTCATGAGGAATTGGCAGGAAACCTCAGCTGAACCAATCGCCATAAGCATTCATACTGGCCAGGATGATCAGAATACACTAAAAAACCATTATGATGCGAACAGAAAATTGATGGAGTTAACTTTTTACAGGGGATTTAATCAGGTAATTGAGGAAGCCTCATTGCCTAAATGGGTTTCAATTGATCCGTTCTTAACTCCCGAGGAACAGAGCAGCTGGATTGATTTTCTGAATCAGGCTGATTTAGAAGGAATCAAATCATGGTTTTCCAAAGAGTTTCTTATATTGGAAGATCCATATCCGGAACCCGGGCTTATCAGAATCCGGCTGACCAGTATTCTTGCGCAAATCCGCAGGCATATGAAGACATTCCGCCTGGCCGACGGAGAAATGGAGAAGGAGTACCTTCGTTTATTCCAGACGATTCTTTATTCGCCCTTGATTTACCGCATTATTAATGAAATGATCAGCTTCATTTCCTATGTTTTTGAAACCATTCGATCTGATAAGAAACTGAAGCTGGATCTTACAGACAGAGTCCAATTCTTTATAGAAACAAATTACTGGGACTCTTCAATTACCCTTGAGAGGGCAGCTGAATATGCAGATAGAAACCCGAACTATATCAGCTCCATGCTGGCAAAAAAATGCGGAAAATCATTTCGGGAGCTTCTTAATGAAACCCGGATCAGGCAATCTGCCAAGCTGCTGCTGGAATCAGAAATGAGCATAAAAGAAATCTCATCCGTTTGCGGTTTTCGAAATCAGCAGTATTTCAATAAAGTGTTCAGTAAAATTAAAGGTATGCCGCCTAATCAATTCAGAAAAAGTCTGAACAAAACCTCCTTTTAATCGGGGGTTTTATTTTTGTCTATTTTTATAAAAATACCAATATTAATATAAAAATAGGCAAAATCCAAATAAATAATCTTACATTTTTATAAAATATCAAACCTAATTATTATACTTTTCAGATAGTTCTCATTATAAAATTTAAATATGAGATAACATTGGAGGGATAACAATGAAAGCGGAAACAAAAAGAGAAATTAAAAATTATCAAGGCAGTGAGCTGCATGCAAAGGGCTGGATTCAGGAAGCGGCACTTCGCATGCTTATGAATAACTTAGACAAAGAGGTTGCAGAGATTCCGGAAGAGCTGGTTGTATACGGCGGGATCGGAAAGGCAGCCCGGAATTGGGATTGTTATGACGCGATTGTAAAAACTCTGCATGAATTAGAAGACGATGAAACACTACTTGTTCAATCCGGAAAACCGGTTGCGGTATTTAAATCACATAAAGATGCACCAAAGGTATTGATCGCCAACTCGAATCTGGTGCCGGCCTGGGCAAACTGGGATACGTTCCATGAGCTTGATAAGAAAGGCCTGATGATGTATGGCCAAATGACAGCGGGAAGCTGGATTTACATCGGAAGCCAAGGGATCGTGCAAGGGACGTATGAAACATTTGCTGAGCTTGGCCGACAGCACTTCTCCGGCTCACTGAAACAAACGATTACGTTAACAGCTGGCCTTGGCGGAATGGGTGGCGCTCAGCCGCTTGCCGTAACCATGAATGATGGTGTCTGCATTGCCATTGATGTGGATGAACACCGCATTGACCGCAGGCTTGAAACGAAATATCTGGATACAAAGGTTTATTCCATTGAAGAGGCTATTAAATTGGCAAAAGAGGCAAAACAGGAAGGACGTCCGCTTTCTATCGGTCTATTAGGCAATGCAGCTGAAATTTTGCCAAAGATGCTTGAAATGAATTTCATCCCGGATGTCCTGACTGACCAGACTTCCGCACATGATCCTTTAAATGGCTATGTCCCGATTGGCTATTCTTTAGAGGAAGCAGCTGTTCTGAGAAAGGAAGAAGCTGCTGAATATGTTCAGAAATCAAAAGCAAGCATGGCTGTCCATGTTCAGGCAATGCTGGACATGCAGAAGAAGGGTGCAATCACATTTGATTATGGAAACAATATCCGTCAGGTTGCAAAAGATGAGGGTGTCAAGAATGCGTTTGATTTCCCTGGATTCGTGCCTGCCTACATCCGTCCGTTATTCTGCGAAGGAAAAGGGCCTTTCCGCTGGGTAGCATTATCAGGAGATCCTGAAGATATCTATAAAACAGATGAAGTGATCCTGCGCGAGTTTGCGGATAATGAGCACCTTTGCAAATGGATCAAGATGGCACGGGAGAAAATTCAATTCCAAGGACTGCCTTCAAGAATTTGCTGGCTCGGTTATGGGGAGCGCGCAAGATTTGGAAAAATCATCAATGATATGGTTGCCAGCGGGGAATTAAAAGCACCGATTGTTATCGGTCGTGATCATCTGGATTCCGGTTCCGTTGCATCTCCAAACCGCGAGACAGAAGCCATGAAGGACGGCAGTGATGCAGTGGCTGACTGGCCAATCCTGAATGCACTGATCAATGCTGTCGGTGGAGCAAGCTGGGTATCTGTCCACCATGGAGGCGGCGTAGGAATGGGCTACTCTCTTCATGCAGGAATGGTCATCGTTGCGGATGGCACGAAGGATGCGGAACAGCGCCTTGAACGTGTTCTCACATCTGATCCTGGAATGGGAATCGTACGCCATGTAGATGCAGGCTATGACCTTGCTATCAAAACAGCAAAAGAAAAAGGCGTAAACATTCCAATGATGAAATAAAGATTTCCTTTTATGAACTTTGCAAATAGAAGTAAAAAATCTGCAAATAAACCATGCTAATTTGCAAATAGACCAGTTAAATCTGCAAATACACCAGTCAATTCTGCAAATAAAACTCTTAAACTTGCAAATAACCATGAATATTTTCAATGAGGAAGCCCTCCAATCCGTAATTTCTGCGGATTGGAACTTCCATTTTTTAAGGAGGAGCACAAAATGCACTCAAAACCTATTTTTATCAAACATGCAAATCAGATGATCACCTTAAAGGGCGGCTCCAAACAGCCCCTCACAAAAGAAAAAATGAGCGAGCTTCACATCATTGAAGACGGAGCAGTATGGATTGAAGAAGGCAGGATCAAGTCAGCAGGTAAAACAGCTGAACTCGATGCTGAATATCAAAGCCGGCTTCAGGAAGCTGAAATCATTGATGCGACAGGAAAAATACTCCTTCCAGGGCTTGTTGATCCGCATACACACCTCGTATATGCAGGCAGCAGGGAAGAGGAGTTCAATATGCGCCTGAACGGGGCGACGTATATGGAAATTATGAACAATGGCGGGGGCATTCACGCTACCACTTCAATGACCAGAAACGCATCTGAAGAGGAATTGGTAGATGCGAGCCTTGTCCGTCTTGATCGCTTTCTTAAACACGGAGTAACCACGATAGAGGCAAAAAGCGGATATGGACTGGATTGGGAAACAGAGCGAAAACAGCTGACAGCAGCCCGTAAAGCGGATGAACTGCATCCGGTGGAGGTTGTCCGCACCTTTATGGGAGCACATGCAGTTCCTGCTGAATACAAAGAGAATCCAGATGCTTTTATAGATTTAGTTATTGAAGAAATGCTGCCGAAAGTCGCGGAAGAAAAGCTCGCCGAATTCAATGATATTTTCTGCGAAAGAGGGGTATTCACACCGGAGCAGTCCAGAAAACTTCTTGAAGCAGGGAAGAAGCATGGCCTTATTCCTAAGATTCATGCCGACGAAATCGAACCATATGAGGGGGCCGAGCTTGCTGCAGAAGTTGGTGCCATCTCTGCGGATCATTTGCTCAGAGCATCCGATAAGGGCATGGAAATGATGGCTGAGAAGGGAGTAATCGGCGTTCTTCTTCCAGGCACAGCATTCTTCCTGATGGCTGAAGCTGCCAGAGGCCGCCGCATGATTGATAAGGGTGTTCCAGTTGCATTATCAACCGATTGCAACCCCGGCTCTTCGCCAACCTGCTCCATGCCATTTATGATGAATCTTGCATGCATGCACATGGGACTTACCCCTGCAGAAGCGATTGCCGCCGCTACCATTAATGCAGCACATGCGATCAATCGGGCAGAAGAAGTGGGAAGCATAGAGCCCGGCAAAAAGGCTGATTTGCTTCTGCTCAATGTGCCGAACTATATGCAAATGCAGTATCACTACGGCATGAATCATACAGACACAGTGATTAAAAATGGGGAAGTGGTCGTTAAAGGAGGAAGCTTATGCTACCAACAATAAATCCTCCCGGGTTTTTTTGGCCGCAAACCGAACTGGGAACTGACGTAAAGGTGAGTGAATGGATTCGCCAAATCCAGAGGGATGAGGAATTAAAAAAAGAAAATTGGGATGTCGTGCTTTTCGGTGTCCCTCTTTCCCGCTCATCGATAAGTGCATCAGGAGCATCTGAATTCCCTGAATCCTTCAGGAGGTCCTGGAAAGGCTTTTCCACGTACAACCTGGATTTTGAAAGGGATCTTCAAGAACTGAAGGTTGCGGATCTTGGTGACGTGAAGATGCATTTCACGGATATTCCGCAATGCCATTCCAATATAAAGCAAACGATGAAGGACGTACGGACGCAATTTCCTGATTCTTTCCCAATAGCGATCGGAGGAGATCACTCCATCACAGCCATGCTGGTCAGCGGCCTTAAGGAACTGGAGCCTGAAAAAGAAATCGGCATTCTCCAGCTGGATACGCACCTTGACCTCAGAAGTCTTGAAGACCATGGACCGACAAATGGGACGCCCATCCGCAACCTGATTCAGAACAACAAAATTAAAGGGGAAAATGTCTACAATATTGGCCTTCATGGATTTTTCAACAGCCAGTCACTCGTCCATTATGCTAAAGAGCATAAGCTAAATTATATTACCTTAAAGGAAGCCAGAAGACGGGGAATTGAAGAAACGGTTAAAGAATCAATCCGGCAGCTGGAATCAAAAGTGGACCAAATTTATGTCACCATTGACATGGATGTGCTGGATATCGGTTTTGCGCCGGGCGTTCCCGCATCCACACCAGGCGGCATGAGTACTGAAGAACTATTTACTGCCGTATATGCTGCGGGACTTTCCTCCAAAACGGCAGCGATGGATATTGTCTGCCTTGATCCAACAAGAGATCACCAGGCACAGCCAACGGTGAAAGCAGGCACGTACACCTTTCTGACCTTTATGACAGCTTTAATGAACAGGAGGTAAGGGGCGCACTCCGCTCCTTGCCCCAAAAATGACGGGGGGAATGAGAATGGAAAAAGAAACAATAATAAAGCAATCTCACCAGCCTGAACTGAATCCCAACGCAACCATTAAAAATAAAGCTAAGTTTTTTTTCTTCAGCGCCATTGGCCTATTTATGTTTTTTATACCAGTCACTGTTAATGAGAAATCATCTATTATGCTGGACCATATCGTCACTGCGATTCAGACATACCTGCCTGCAGCTGTTACATACTATGCGCTGCTTGTCATACTGCTCGGCGCCATTTATCCTTTCTATACAAAAACCTGGAACAAAAATAAAGTAAATACTATTTTCTCTTTTTTTAAGGTAATCGGATTTTTTACAGCCATTATGATTGTCTTCGGCTTCGGCCCTGCCTGGCTATTCGACCCGAGCATGGGACCTTTCCTATTTGAGAAACTCGTGGTGTCTGTCGGACTTCTTGTTCCAATCGGCTCAGTATTTCTTGCCCTGCTCGTCGGATATGGATTGCTTGAATTTTTCGGTGTCATTATGCAGCCGATTATGAAGCCAATCTGGAAAACACCGGGAAAATCAGCTATCGATGCAGTTGCCTCTTTTGTTGGAAGCTATTCAATCGGACTGCTCATAACCAACAGGGTATTTAAAGAAGGAAAATATAGCATTAAGGAAGCAGCCATTATTGCTACCGGGTTCTCAACGGTCTCAGCAACGTTCATGATTGTTGTGGCTAAAACACTTGGATTGATGGAAATCTGGAACACTTATTTTTGGACGACGTTTGCTGTCACTTTCATCGTAACGGCTATTACCGTAAGAATCTGGCCTCTTAAATCAATGAGCGAAGAATATTACAATGGCCAGGAGCCTCCAGTTGAAACCTTTACAGGGGGCCGTCTTCAGGCAGCCTGGAAAGAAGCAATGGATACAGCAGCTGAGTCACCCACATTATGGAAAAACATAAAGGATAATTTAAAAGATGGGTTTGTCATGACAATGTCTATTTTGCCCTCCATTATGTCAGTAGGTTTATTGGGCCTGATTCTTGCCGAATTCACTCCTGTGTTTGATTGGCTGGGATATATCTTTTATCCTTTTACGGCTCTCGTACAGCTTCCTGAGCCATTATTGGCAGCAAAGGCAAGTGCCGTGGGAATTGCTGAAATGTTCCTTCCAGCCCTGCTGGCAGCAGAGGCTGCACTGGTCACTAAATTTGTAATCGGAGTAGTTTCGGTTTCAGCCATTATCTTCTTTTCTGCACTTGTTCCATGTATTTTATCAACAGAAATTCCTATTACTATTCCGCAGTTGCTTGTCATCTGGGCAGAGAGAACCATTCTGACCATACTGATTACAGCTCCACTGGCTTATCTGCTGCTTTAACTGGAAATCCCCGCTCACTTCAGCGGGGATTTTTCGCATATATTTTTCCTCCATAACCAAACTAACAGAGGAATGAGTCTAAGAATAGCAGGTGATGGATTTTGTACAGGCTGTTTACACATAATGACCTTGATGGTGTCGGGTGCGGCATTGTTGCCAGGATCGCTTTTGGAAAAGATGTTGAGGTGCGCTATAACTCTGTGATGGGACTTGATTATCAGATAGAAAAATTGCTGGAAAATGAAAAAAACATAATAGATGATTTTTTAATGATCACGGATTTATCAGTTAACGATGAAAATTTGATCAGGCTTGATGATCTGGCAAAAAGCGGCGGAAACGTCAGATTAATTGACCATCATAAAACAGCTCTTCATTTTAATGATTACAGCTGGGGCAGAGTGAAAGTGCAATATGAAGATGGCAGGCTCACGGCTGCGACCTCTTTACTGTATGAGTATCTATTAAAACATGAACTGATCCAGCCGTCTCAGGCCCTCGATGAATTTGTCGAGCTTGTGCGACAGTATGACACATGGGAATGGGATCAAAATGAAAATATAAAGGCAAAAAATCTGAATGATTTATTTTTCATGATTTCCATAGAAGAATTCGAAGAAAAAATGACGGAAAGAATCAAGAGCTCCAATACATTCGATTTTGATGAGTTTGAACAGAAATTGCTGGAAATGGAAGAGCAAAAGATTGAGCGTTACGTCAGGCGGAAGAAACGGGAATTGGTACAAACGTTCAGTGGGGAATATTGTACAGGCATTGTCCATGCAGAATCTTATCATTCGGAGCTTGGCAATGAACTTGGTAAAGAGTATCCCCATATCGACTATATCGCTATCTTAAATCTCGGGGGCAAAAAAATCAGTTTCAGGACAATCCATGACCACGTTGATGTTTCTGCCGTGGCCGGAAAGTTTGGAGGGGGCGGACACGCAAAAGCATCGGGCTGTTCGATGGGAAAAGATGCTTATAAACTATTTGTTCAGGACATATTTCCCCTGGACCCTTTGAGACAGGATGCATTTAAAAACAAATACAATATTAAAAGCACGAAACAGGGATCACTGTACGAAAATAAGAAGGGAGACAAATTCTTTATTTTTGCTGAAGCCGATGACAAGTGGATCCTTGAAATGAACGGCAAGCCAATACAGGAACCTTACCCGGATTTCCAGGCAGCAGAAAATTACATTAAAAGAAAATACCAGGCATGGCTTGTTCATGATGATATTTATGTTGAATTTTTAAAGCGTTTTTATATTAAGGCAAAAAACTAGCTGAAGAGCAGTCCCTTTGGATTGCTTTTTTTCTTTCGGGCTCTTGGATAATTTCCTTTCATTATCAATCTTCTCAAATTACGGCATGAAATTTTCAATTATGTAACAATTTATAAATATGATAGGGCTATGCATGGTTTGTTTGATACAATCAGGATGGATTGATTATCGGTTTGAATTGGATGTGTATTTATGAAGAAATTGGTTGCTATTATCCTGCTTTTGTTCAGTTTTCCTGCTGGTAACGCAGCGGCTGAGGAAACAAAAGAGCCTGAAATTATCAGTGAAGCCGCAATTGTAACAGATTCAGAATCAGGGGCAGTTCTGTATGCAAAAAATGCGGATAAAAAGATGTATCCGGCCAGTTTAACGAAAATAGCAACAGCCATTTATGCCATTGAACATGGCGACTTGAGTGACCTGGCCACAGTCAGCAAAAAAGCAGCGGAGACTGAAGGAACACGAGTGTATTTGGAGGAAGGGGAACTGGTGCCCTTGAAAAAACTCGTTCAGGGAATGCTGGTTAACTCAGGAAATGATGCTGCCTGGAGCATTGCTGAGCATCTGGACGGCAATATAGAAGCATTCTCACAGAATCTTAATCGCTACCTGAAAGAGAAGGCAGGGTTAAAAAATACCCACTTTGTTAATCCTCACGGTCTGTATGATGAAAACCACTATACAACCGCAGCTGATCTCGCGAAATTAACCAATTATGCCCTGAAAAATGAGACCTTCAGAGAAATTTACGGCACAAAGGAATTGAAATGGACAGGAAAGTCATGGGATACTACCATCTTTACTCATCACAGGATGCTCAAAGGGGAGGTTCCATTCGAGGGAGTGACTGGGGGAAAGACAGGGTTCGTTGATGAAGCCAAGCAGACTCTAGCTACCTCTGCCGAATATGATTCAATCAAGTTAACCGCTATTGTGTTAAAAGCGGAATATAAGCGGGATATTTATAATGATACAAAAAACCTTTTGGATTATGGACACAGCAACTTTGAAACTGCAGAACTCAGCAGCTCTGAGGTTTTTCCCTCTGATGGAAAAACCTATACAACTGGCGGTGCAAATATACCCATCACTTTACCTAAAGGGAACTACGAAGAAAATATTACTGCAAAAGGGAAGCTGCAGATAAAGAATGAAAATGGAAGGATCATTCAATCTGTAAAGCTGATCGAGGATAAACAGGATGAAGTGGTTTCAAGCCAGTTCAAAACAGATAAGGAGCCAGTAAAAGAGACAACAGGGTACTATGGAAAAGCAGGATTAGCCCTATTCTTATTCGGAATCTTTATTCTCGTATTAAGGAAAAATCTTAAAGCAAAAGCTAGAAGAAGGAGAAGACGGGTATAAAGCCCGTCTTTATTTAATTGCATTGAAAAAGACTAAAGATGTTATCTTTAGTCTTTGGCTCACTTTTCGATTATTGCATTCTTTGCTCCACCTGGCGGCATACTTCATCCGCCGATAGGCCGCTGGCTTCAATGACAGAAGCCTTTGTAGAAGCATCCTGCATACCCATTACATTTGAATCAACACCGCTCACTACACAGCATGAGCAGTTCTCAGCATCATGCGCCGACTTCATGTCAACCACTTCATATCCTTTTTGGCGAAGCGCTTCAGAAACATTTGTTAAGGATTGTTCAACCGCTACTCTTTTCGTCAATGTTAACACCTCCTCCGTTTGTTAGATTGGCTTTTGTACTCCATTTTTATTCCATGGATAAAAATAGCCTTAACACGAAAAAGTAAGAAAGGAGGTGTTTAACTATGAGCAAACGCAAAAAAGACCCTTCAAAGGCTGGATTAAGCTCTCCAAACGTCGAAGGGCAAGGGACAACCAACATGGAAACAGGCAGCAGAACAGCTTCCTCTGCACGCCATAAAAAGAAAAAACAGGATTTTTAACAAACTAAAAGCAGGAGGCTGGACCTCCTGCTTTTACTGTTTACTGATACATTTCAGCAACTTGCTTTTGAATGGCTGGGTCTTCTAAATACTCATCGTACGTCATTTGCTTATCGACAATGCCAGCCGGTGTAATTTCAATAATGCGGTTGGCAATGGTTTGAATGAACTGATGGTCATGTGATGCAAAAATCATAGAGCCTTTGAAATTAATCAGTCCATTATTCAATGCCGTAATGGATTCCAAATCAAGGTGGTTGGTCGGCTCATCTAAAAGAAGCACGTTAGCGCCGCTCAGCATCATTTTAGATAGCATGCAGCGGACTTTTTCCCCACCGGAAAGAACGCTTGCTTTCTTTAGAACTTCCTCACCGGAGAACAGCATTCTTCCAAGGAAACCTCTCAGGAAGCTTTCACTGTCATCTTGAGGTGAGAATTGGCGCAGCCAGTCTACAAGGGTCAAATCAGAGTTCTCGAAGAACTCAGAGTTATCATTAGGGAAATAGGACTGAGAGGTTGTTACTCCCCACTTATATGTTCCTTCATCCGGCTCCATTTCACCAGTCAGTATTTTAAACAGGATGGTTTTCGCTAATTCGTTCGTGCCAACTAACGCTATTTTATCATCTTTGTTCATGATGAAGCTGACATTGTTCAGAACTTTAACACCATCAATTGTTTTAGTGATGCCGTCTACCCGAAGCAAATCATTTCCGATTTCACGGTCAGGTGAAAATCCAACATACGGATATTTTCTGGAGGATGGTCTAATATCATCCAATGAAATCTTATCAAGAAGCTTTTTACGTGAAGTTGCCTGCTTGGATTTAGATGCGTTGGCACTAAAGCGGGCAATAAAGCTTTGCAGTTCCTTGATTTTTTCTTCTTTTTTCTTATTGGCATCCTGAGCCATCCTTTGGGCAAGCTGGCTTGACTCATACCAGAAGTCATAGTTCCCTACGTAAATTTGGATCTTACCAAAGTCAAGATCGGCAATATGCGTACAAACTTTGTTCAAGAAATGACGGTCATGGGATACGACAATAACGGTATTCTCAAAGTTGATCAGGAACTCCTCAAGCCATTGAATTGCTTTGATATCCAAGTGGTTTGTCGGCTCATCCAGCAAAAGAACATCCGGCTTGCCAAAAAGCGCCTGCGCAAGCAAAACTTTCACTTTTTCAGAACCGGAAAGATCAGCCATTTTTTTGTCGTGAAGCTCTTCTCCGATTCCAAGTCCCTTCAGCAAAATAGCTGCTTCAGATTCAGCTTCCCATCCATTTAATTCTGCAAATTCACCTTCGAGTTCAGCAGCCTTCATGCCATCTTCATCCGTGAAATCAGCCTTCATATAAATAGCATCTTTTTCCTGCATTACTTCATAAAGACGGGCATGTCCCATGATGACTACTTTTAATGCTTCATGCTCTTCGTACTCAAAATGGTTCTGCTTCAGGACAGCAAGGCGTTCGCCGGGACCTAAATGAACACTTCCGGATTGTGCCTCAATTTCACCTGATAAAATTTTAAGAAAAGTTGATTTACCTGCACCATTTGCTCCAATCAATCCATAGCAATTGCCAGGTGTGAATTTAATATTAACGTCTTCGAATAGTTTGCGGTCGCCGTATCGAAGACCTACATTACTGACAGTTATCATATTGTTTTTATTCCTCCAAATACATAATCCATAAAATTATAACACTTTCAGCGCGTAATCGCGAATTCTTTACTTATCACGTAACCTCTGCAATAAAAGTTTAGAGAATTAACAGGAAGCAAGAGGAAAAAGTCGAATACATAAAGATTATATAATGATGAGAGGAAGTGCGATTTTGATGGAATCTCTTTTAAAAGCTGATGTGAAATTAAAACCTTTCAAATTCACCATTGAAAGGGGAAAAATCAAAGAATTCGCTATGGCAATTGGAGACAAAAATCCTATTTATTTTGATGCTGACACTGCGAGAAAAGAAGGGTACCAGGACATTCCCATACCGCCTACATTTCCAACAGCCATCGAGATGTGGGGAGGCTTGGACTTTGAAACCCTAATCGAGCTATTCGGCCTTGACCCGCTTAAGGTTCTTCACGGCGGCCAGGAATATCGCTATATGGGGGAAATATGTGCTGGCGATACAGTTACTGCGATCCCTAAAGTTGTTTCTTCTTTTGAAAAGAGGAGCATGCGATTTATTACAATAGGTATTCAGTACAAAAACAGTGATGGAAAAGATGTTCTCTATGCAGAATCCACCATTATTGAAAGAGGGGGAAGCAAAAATGAGTGAGCTGAAAATGATTCATAAACCAGAGATCACACATACACAGCTGGTCAAGTATGCAGGGGCATCCGGAGATTTCAATCCGATTCATACAGTAGTCCCGATCGGTGAAAAAGCCGGGTTAGACGGAGTGATCGCCCACGGGATGCTTATCATGGGAATGGCAGGCGAAGCACTGACTGAGTGGTTTCCAAGAAAGGACCTGAGAAGGTTCAAAGTTCGCTTCAGCAAAATGACACGTCCCGGCGAGAAGCTGACAATAGAAGGGAGGGTGACAGGAGAGAAATGGGAAGAGGACGAAAAAAGGCTGACCGGAGAAGTATCAGTAAAAAATGAAGCTGGTGAGCAAAAGCTTTCCGGCAGGTTCGAATTTAAAATTTAATAATAAAGGAAGGAATGTCTATGGAAGGCAATATTGGTCTCCAGCGGCGGCTAAAATCAAAGTGGAAGAAGTACTCGCTTTGGAGCATTGCTATCATATTAGTGCTGTTGGCTGCAGCCTTTTTCATTATGTTTGGTTTTATGTCCCGCTCTCTGCCTAAAACAGATGGTGAAATCCGAATAGGCTCCATCTCTCAGGAAGTAATGGTCAAACGCGATAACAGCGGAGTCCCGCACCTGATTGCTGCCAATGAAAGGGACCTTTTTATTGCCCAAGGCTATGTCCAGGCACAGGACCGCCTTTTTCAGATGGATTTAAGCAGGCGTCAGGCATCGGGAAGATTGAGCGAAGTAATCGGAGAGGCTACGGTTGAAAATGATAAATATTTTAGAACTCTTGGTTTGAGAAGAGCTGCAGAAGCATCCTATGAAGCATATTCCTCAGATGCAAAACAGATTTTAGGCTGGTATGCGGAAGGAGTTAATCTTTATATAAAAGAAGTTATAGAAAATGGAAAAATCCCTGTTGAATTTTCCATACTCGGCTATGAACCGGAAGAATGGTCTCCTGTGGATTCGCTTACTATTGGCAAATACATGGCATATGATCTTGGCGGACACTGGGAAAGCCAGGCTTTCCGCTATTATCTCCTTCAGCATTTTCCGGAAGATAAAGCATATGAATTATTCCCCTCCTATCCGGAAGAAGCCCCATACATAATAGGAAAACACAACTTAAATATTGAAAAAAGCTTTGCATCTGTCATCACGCCTCCAGAATTCAACGGAAGCAATAACTGGGTGGCAGCCGGCAGTAAAACGGCATCCGGAAAGCCTATATTGGCTGATGACCCTCATTTATCACTGAGCACACCTTCGATCTGGTATCAGATGCACCTGGAGTCCCCTGAAATGAATGTCAGCGGTGTCATTTTTGCCGGAATCCCAGGCATCATACTCGGTCACAATGAAGATATTGCATGGGGAGTAACCAATACAGGACCAGATGTTCAGGATTTGTATATTGAAAAAAGGAATCCTGCCAATATAAATGAGTTTCTATTCAATGAAAAGTGGGAAAAGGCAGAAGTAATAGAAGAACCAATTAAGGTAAAAGGTAAAGAGCCAATTAGCTATAAAGTAACGATTACACGCCACGGACCTGTGATTTCGGAATTTGCTGGAGACAGCGGAAAGGATACCGTTCTTTCCTTGCAATGGACAGCACTTCAGCCATCAAAAGAGCTGGAAGCCATTCTAAAAATGAATAAAGCATCAGACTGGAATCAGTTTGAACAAGCATTGGAGTTATTTCACACACCTGCCCAAAACTTTGTATTTGCTTCTCCTGATGGAACAATAGCTTATAAAGCAAATGGTAAAATCCCAATCAGAAAGAAAGGAGACGGACTGCTGCCGGTGCCCGGCTGGTCTGATGAATATGAGTGGAAAGGCTACATCCCTTATGATCAGCTGCCTAAAACTGTCAATCCCGAAGAAGGCTATATCTCAACAGCAAACAATAAGGTGATAGATGACAGCTATCCTTACCATATCAGTCATGATTGGGCACAGCCCTATAGGCAAATGCGCATTCAGGAATTTCTCAAGAGCAAGGATAATCTTACAGCTGAAGATATGATGTCACTGCAAATGGATCAAAAAAACCTGCAGGCAAAGGAATTCATACCGCTTTTCCTGTCCGGAATGAAAGAACCATCAACCGCTCTTGAAAAGGAAGCTTTATCGATCCTGAGTAAATGGGATTATTTTGACAGCAAGGATGAGGCAGCCCCTCTCATTTTCAATCTTTGGATGAAAAGCATATCCGATGTTCTTTTTGAAGATCAGATATCACCCCAAATGAGGAAGCTCTTCAAAGGACAAAAACAGGCAGTAGATGAATTATTGAGAAATGCAGCAAATGGCCGGGAAAGCATCTGGATTGAAGAAAAGGGAGGATTGCAGGAAGTCCTTTCCCAATCATTGAGTACAGCCGTAAAGGAAGCAGAAGATCTTCAAGGAAGCAGCCCGTATAAGTGGAAATGGGGGAACTTTCATCAATTAGCGTTTTCCCACCCGCTTTCAAGTGTAAAACCTTTAAACTATTTGTTTAATAGAGAAGGGCGGATTCCTGTAGGCGGCAGCTCAGTCACTGTCCAGGCCGCAGCAAATAAAGAGGATGGCACTGTGAATCATGGTGGATCGTGGAGATTTGTGATTGATACACAAAACATGAATACTGCCTACCATCTGGTGGGACCTGGGCAATCCGGACATCCTTTAAGCCAGTGGTACCATGATCAGATGAAAGACTGGGCAGATGGGAACTATCATAAAACAGCTCTTCCTGATGAGAAAACCAGTCATACACTTTTATTAAAACCTTGAAAAAGTATAAAATGTTTCTTTTTGTTCATAGTTTTTTCATAAATTTCATGTAAAATATTAATCATACAGGCAGGGAAAAAGGAGTTTTTTAGATGGCTAAAAAACAGCTGGTTGATTTAGTAAACCGATTAAAGAAATCCGGTATTAAAGTAAGCTTTTCAAAACCAAGATCAAAAACTTTAATACTCATTGACCAAGACAAAAATCTATCTTCTTCTGCGAATTAGGTTAAGAAAAATGGCGGATCCTGAATCCGCCATTTTTTGTTATATTTTCTTCATAATCTTTTTGAAAACTTCATTCCTGTCAAAATCTTCTCCCATAGGGAATTTCTTAATAAATTTATTATTCTCATCCAGCAAATATACAAAGGTGCTATGAACATAGAAGCCATCGCCGGGATCACGGTATTGAAATTGGAAAGTGTTTGCGAGCTCCTGAATTTCAGCCTGATCCTTTTTCAGTGTATCAGGATCGGCAGTTAGAAAGAGCCAATTCTCATCATTTTCAATGTCAAAGGTGCTTCTGTATTTTTTAAGAACATCTGCGGTGTCCCGATAAGGGTCGATTGTTACTGTAATAAATTGTACTTTGTCCCCAAATACGCCCTCATTAGAAAGATCCCTTTTCAAGAGATTCATCCTTTGGGTAGTCGTCGGACATATATCCGGACAGTGCGTATAAATAAATTCTACAAGCTTCAGTTTTTCATCAGATTCTGCAAAGTCGTATACCTTCTCATCATCGGTTAAAAGTGTAATATGTTCAGGTATCTTCGCTGTCATATCACGGATGATAAAAAAAGAAATGCCGGCAGAAATACCTAATATTACAATAATAGCGGAAATCATATATACTCTTTTCATTATTTCCCCTCCCAATATAAGGATAAATAATATCCATCAAAAATCCTATGGATAATCTGTGAACTTATTCTTAATAGGGGAGAAACTTTTTCAAGGAATTTCAATTAAAAAAGGAACCTCGAAAGGTTCCTTTTTTGATTCGGCTATTATTTCATCGAGATCCATACACTCTTAACTTCTGTATAGTTATCAAGAGCGTAAGAGCCCATTTCACGGCCGATACCGGATTGCTTATAGCCGCCAAATGGAGATGCAGCATCGAAAGCGTTGTAGCAGTTCACCCAAACTGTACCAGCACGGAGTTTATTAGCCACATAGTGTGCATTTGCAACATCACGAGTCCAAACTCCTGCAGCTAATCCATATTCGCTGTTATTGGCACGGTTAATTAATTCGTCAATGTCATCATAAGGCATAGCCGAAATAACCGGTCCGAAGATTTCTTCCTTCGCAATTGTCATTTCGTCATTAACATCTGCAAAGATAGTAGGGGAGACGAAGTAACCTTGCTCCTGAGGCTTATCTCCTCCTGCTACAAGCTGTGCACCTTCACTAAGGCCTTTTTCAATGTAACCAAGAACTCGGTTTTGCTGCTCAGCAGAAACAAGCGGGCCAATTTCTGTGTCACCATGAATACCGGCACCTTGCTTGATTTTTTTAGCATGTGAAGCCATGTCAGCTACAACATTATCAAACTGCTTCTTTTGAATGAAGACACGGGAGCCGGCACAGCAAACCTGTCCCTGGTTGAACATAACACCGTTTAGAGCTCCTGGAATTGCCTTTGACATATCGGCGTCCGGCAGGATAATGTTCGGAGACTTACCGCCAAGCTCAAGCGTAACCCGCTTTAATGTCTTTGAAGCATTGGACATAATCCGTTTACCTACTTCAGTAGAACCAGTAAATGCAATTTTATCTACCAGCGGATGGTCAACAAGCGGCTGGCCGGCTGTTTCTCCAAAACCAGGGACAATATTGATAACCCCTGGCGGGAAGCCTGCCTGATCCATTAACTCAGCAAGATATAAAGCGGAAAGAGGTGTCTGCTCCGCTGGTTTAAGAACAACCGTACATCCTGTTGCAAGGGCAGCACCCAGCTTCCACATAGCCATTAGAAGAGGGAAGTTCCAAGGGATGATTTGGCCCACTACACCAACAGCTTCATGGCGGGTATAGTTGAAGAACGGCCCGCTGACAGGAATAGTCTGTCCCACAATTTTCGTAGACCAGCCAGCATAGTAGCGCATATGTTCAATTGCCAATGGAATATCGGCATTTGTTGTCTCACGGATTGGCTTTCCATTATCCAATGTCTCAAGCTGTGCTAATTCTTCACTGTTTTCTTCCATAAGATCAGCAAGCTTGTACATCAGACGGCTGCGCTTAGAAGCGCTCATTTTAGACCATTTTCCTTCATCAAACGCCTTTCGGGCTGCTTTTACTGCCAGATCAATATCTTCTGCACCGGCTTCGAAAACAGTAGCCAGAACTTCTCCTGTCGCCGGGTTATACGTATCAAACGTTTTCTGTGATTTGCTTTCTACAAATTCACCATTGATATATAATTTCTTCTTACCGCTTAAGAACTTTTCTACCTTTTCTTTTAAACCTGCAGTTAATTGACTCATATAATTCCTCCTTAAAATAGCAGTCTATGTATTTCCTTGCAGCAAAACCTAGAAAGAATACTATTGGTAACGCTTACAACATTACTTTAACATTAATAAAAATATAAAATCAACTCTGAATTAAAATAATTTTCAGATAATGTTCGACAAGCTTCTCCATTTACAACAAAAAAATAGCATACCGGATATCTCCAGTATGCTATCAGACTATTAAATTAACATTCCTGCAATCGCTGCACTTAATAGAGAGGCAAGAGCTCCAGCTATTACAGCACGGATGCCCAGCTTGGCAATATCATTCCTGCGGTCAGGAGCAAGGTTGCCGAGGCCTCCGAGAAGGATGGCCATAGAAGAAATATTTGCAAATCCGCAAAGCGCGAAGCTGACAACTGCAACAGTCTTAGGAGACAAATTGCTGATTTCAGGAGCAAAGGCTGAGTAAGCAACGAATTCATTCAGCACAAGCTTTTGGCCGATGTAGCCGCCAGCCTGCACCGCTTCAGCCCATGGAACACCTACTGCAAATGCAATCGGGGCAAAAATAAAGCCAAGAATCATTTCAAGTGTTATGTTTTCAAGACCGAAAAGTCCGCCTGCAAAACCAATGATTCCATTGATTAACGCAACTAAAGCGATAAAAGCAAGAAGCATGGCACCAATATTCAAGGCAAGCATTAAACCATCGCTCGCTCCCCGGGCCGCAGCATCTACGATATTGACAGATTGTGTATCTTTTTCAATGTTAATATCATCTGTTGTTTCTGATTTTTCAGTTTCAGGGATCATTATTTTAGCCATAACAAGACCTGCAGGTGCTGCCATAAAGCTTGCTGCAAGCAGGTATTCCAGTGGAACACCAAGCAATGAATAACCAATCAGAACTGAACCGGCTACGGAAGCCAAACCACCGGTCATGACAGCAAATAATTCCGACTTTGTCATTTTGCTGATGAAAGGGCGCACGATAAGAGGTGCCTCTGTCTGTCCGACAAAAATATTGGCAGCAGCAGAAATCGATTCTGCTTTACTTGTTCCAAGCAGCTTAGCTAGACCTCCGCCAATGACTTTAATAATGATTTGCATGATCCCTGTATAATATAGAACAGAGATTAGGGAAGAGAAGAAGATAACAACAGTCAAGACCTGGAATGCAAATACAAATCCAACACCTGAACCTTCCTGAAATAATCCTCCAAAGAGGAAATTAACTCCTTCATTGGCGTAACTCACAATGTCATTTACTGCAAAAGTTAATTTTTCCAGTGCCTTTTTCCCAAGATCCCATTTAAGTACGGCAAACGCAAAGGCAAACTGAATGGCTAGACCGCCAAGAATTGTGCGTAAATTGATCGCTTTACGATTGGATGAAAGAAGGAAAGCTATTCCCAATACGGTCACGACCCCGAATATACCCCAGATAAAACTCATGTTGACACCTCATTTGTTGAATTTAGAATAATGTAAACGTTTTTACAGAACGTCAAAAATATAGACCTCTTATCAAAGAGGTAAGTGAATAGACGTCAGACATCTAACTTGATTACATGTCCATTTTAACATGAATCCGTTTGCAGTAAAGAGTTTTTTTCTTACCAATTTAATTTGGATGATTATTCTCCTATTTTTGTTCACATTTTCGGCGATTTTTCGATATAATTTTTTCCTCTGTTACATCTGCCCATTCGGGACAAACATCATGTTCATACACTGTCACTAGACGTCAGGAGGTGTTAGAATGGGTGCAGGCGCAGGATATGGCGGCGGATTTGCTTTAATCGTTGTCCTGTTTATACTTCTAATCATTGTTGGTGCCGCTTACGTAGGCTGGTAAAATTAGTGGACAATTGAACAATAAAAGCTGCTTAAAATCTGCCTTTATCAGGGCAGATTTTTTGTTTTTCAGACATTCCCTTGATTTGAATCGTATGATAATCGGTTTAATGTCCAAAATAAGGATAGTTCTTATTTTAGAAGGAGGGATTCTGAATGAATAAGAAGGACAATAATAATGGCACAAATATTGCTGGAAGATATTATGAGGCTGAGGATTATAAAAGAAATGATCAGCTTTCATCAGGTCTCGCAATGACTCATGAGCAGGTAAGTGATACCTATATGGAAGGCCAGGCGGATGCGGTTATTGAAGACGTTGTTGGGGTGGATATTTCCATACCGCGCAAAGGGTATGATGAAAGCCATTAATTGAAAAAAAGCAAAACACGTTGATCGTCATTTCCGAGTGCATTTTGCCAGGGCATGGCGATCTTTTTGTGTTTAAAACTGCACTGCGTAAGGTAATGGTTTAGAACAGCAAATTCGAGGAATATTCTTACTAATAGTAAAGAAGGGGGCAGGAGGATGGAGAATGCACTTGAGATAACAGGGCACAGACCTTTTCCACTGCCTGATAGGCCGTGGGTGATGGAGCAGATATGGAATGATGTTCTGTTTGCTCATTGGCCTGTGCCTGCAGAAATAATGGAGAAGCACATTCCGCCACAGTTAACGTTAGATACATTTAACGGAAAAGCCTGGATTGGAATAGTCCCTTTCTGGATCAGCAGAATGAGAGTCCGCGGATTGCCGCCATTGCCAATGATGAAATCAATGAATGAACTGAATGTAAGAACATATGCAGAGTATGGGGGAAGGAAGGGTGTTTATTTTTTCAGCTTGGATGCGGACAATCTTTTAGCGGTAACAGGAGCCAGATTGCTGTATTTCCTTCCCTATGTGAATGCCGAAATGCAAGTGGATAAATCAGCAGGAATTATTAATTATGAAAGCAAGCGGAAAAACGATAATAAAGAGATCGGACAGTTCAAAGCTCAATATAAACCAGAATCCAGCCCTTTTAATTCACAGAAAGGGTCACTTGATGAATGGCTGACTGAAAGGTATTGCCTATGGGTAACAAAAGGTGATCACGTTTTTCGCGGGGATATTCATCATACAAAATGGCAGCTGCATAATGCTTCCTGTTCGATATACGAGAATACAATGGCAGCTTTTTTGCCCGGCGAGTACTTAATGGAAGAACCGATTTTACACTACTCTCCTCAAAAACATGCCTATTTTTGGCCTTTAAAGAAGGAGTAGAATGAAGCTGCACATTAAATATTTCATTTCCTGCCATAATTTTCTGCCAGCATTCTTTTTACTTCGTTGTATGATAAGCCGGATTGACTATTCAGCCTTTTCACTTCATCAATATCAGTTCCTGCAATAGTAAGGTTTTTTTTCTTCTGTTGGCGGACCATTAAACAGCCTCCTCATCAAATTTGTTTAAACCTTTTCAATAATTTTCCCGTTTCTTGTCCATACTAAGAAAAAAAGGGGGCGTTTCCAATTTTTTTCAATAAAAAAGGCCAAGATGATAAGCCAGAGGTTGTAATGCTCGACACAGAGGTGTATTCCTGTAACAGCTGTAATGGCTGGATGAGAAAAGATTTTGTCTCTTCAGACTTAAAATGCCCATTATGCGGTGATGAAACAACTGTCGAAATGAGGGAATTGCCTCAAATTTTATAATCAGCATATAGAGAAAGACTGTTGTTTCTAACCTAACAGTCTTTCTTTATTTGACTTCAGTAATCTCCATATAACTCTTGAAAAGCCTCTTCTGCATCCTTTTCAGAAGAGAACAGGGCATCGTCTTCTTCTATTAAATGGAAGGACTCATTAAGAAAGAGGGCAACTGCATTAGGATCTTTTGGATGCGGAACAATTTCGGCAGGCCTTACATTTGCTACACTGGGAGTGTGAGGATTATGGTAAATGACATATACCTCATCTCCTGTTTTTACTTTTTTAGGATCTATTGTTTCCATGGTTTCACTCCCCATTTAAAGGTTTTCAAGCATCTTTCTATAAGTTTTCTCTCCTCAGTGATCTAATATTCAGCCATATAAATCCTTTTCCATTTTGAAAGTTTTTAATCAAAATCGAGTAAAACTGAACACCAGCTGATTAAAAAATTGAAAACCCCCTCTGATAACAGAGGGGGCCCATCTTATTCATAGCTGTTTTCCAATTCATCCACCAATGATCCAACATAGCTTACTGCTTTGCGGATCGGATCTGGCTTAGACATATCAATACCGGCACTCTTAAGGAGATCAAGCGGTTTTTTTGTTCCTCCGGCTTTAAGGACATCAAGCCAGCGGTCGACAGCAGGCTGGCCTTCCTCCTGGATGCTTTGTGCCATGGCAGTGGAAGCAGTTAAACCGGCTGAATAGGTATATGGGTAAAGTCCCATGTAATAGTGAGGCTGTCTCATCCAGGTTAAAGCGGCCCTTGCATCTAATTCAACCGAATCTCCCCAGAATTCAGCAAGTGTGTCATATTTTTGAGCTGAAAGTGTTTTTGCCGTTAACGGGACTCCCTGTTCAGCCAGACGATATACTCTTCGCTGGTATTCTCCTTCGAGCAGGTGTGTAACAAAGTTGTGATAGTAAGTTCCAAGCAGTTGAAGAATCACCCAGCGCTTCATTCTCTTATCTTCAGTACCCGCCATTAAATGCTGGCCAAGCAGCATTTCGTTAAGTGTAGAGGGTGCTTCGACAAAATAGGTTGAAGGGCGGGTATTCATGATACGCTGATATTTATTGGCCAAATAAAAATGACCCGCATGACCAAGCTCATGAGCGAGAACAAATGCACCGCGCATCGTGTCTGTCCATGTAATCAGGATGAATGGATGGGAACCGTATGGACTTGCACAAAAAGCGCCTGTGGATTTTCCGACGTTATCAGCTAAATCAACCCACCGTTCTGACAGGCCTTTCTCCATAATATCCGTATATTCCGGGCCCATTACTTTAAGAGCCTCCAAAATGACTTCGGATGCTTTTTCATATGTTGTTTCCGGATTGAACTCTGGATCAAGAGGAGCCTTCAGGTCACAAAAAAGCATTTTATCCAATCCCAGGACTTTTTTCTTCAGCTGAGCATATCTGCGCATATGGGGAGCAAGCTCTTTTTGGATAATGTCCAGCTGATTGTTATACATTTCCTCTGTTACATGCTGGGAATCGAGAAGCATTTGTGTGACTGAGCTGTATTTTCTCAGCTTCGAAAGCGCAACCTGCTTTTTCACCTCAGCAGAATAAGCAGAAGCAAATGTATTCTTGTAGTTTTCCAATGAATCTGTAAATGAAGCATATGCATTCCGCCTGATGGTGGTATCCGGTGAAAACTCATAACGATCCTCGTAAAGAGCAAAAGAGTTTGGTAATTCGTTTCCTTTACTGTCTTTAAATGAGGCAAATGGCATGTCTGCAAGTTTTGCAGCCTGATAAATTGTATAAGGAGCACCAAATACTTCTCCCATTGCAGCCAGCGCTTCTTCCGTCTCAGGAGAAAGTCTGTGCTTCTTAGTTTCAAGCAGATCTTTCAGCCCGTTTCTGAATGGTTCAAGGCCGCTTTCTTCCGTTATGTATTTTTCAATTGTACCATCAGGCAGAGATAATAATTCAGAATCAATAAAAGATAGAGCGGAAGCGGCTTTTGCTCTTAAGGAGGCTATTCGTGATGAGTTAGCCTGATTGTCGGGATTTGTGCCATCTTCTGACTGGCGCAAGCTTGCATATGTGCCGGCCTGGACAAGACGGATAGAAAGCTTTTCCTGAGCGGAAAGACAGCCAAGCAGCCCCTGCGGACCTTCATGGAGTTTTCCTTTGTATTGGTCAAAAACAGCAAGATCCTCTTCAATACTCCTTATCTCTTTATGCCAATCTTCCTCTAATGCAAATAAATCCTCCACTTTCCATGTTCGCTCTTTAGGTACCTCAAGACGTTTTAATCTGGATATTACGGTTTGAACCATATATCGTTCCCTCCTATTTCGATTCTCTAAATAAAGAGATTATGGAACAATTATACAGGAAGAGTGAATATATTTATAGATTTTTCAAATAATTTTATATTGTTCTGCAATAGCTTAGCTTTTTTTAATAAGGCTCTTTCGTTAAATTGTTGTTTTTCAATTATCAAT
>NZ_NPDG01000012.1:0-33610 GCF_002272225.1 Bacillus sp. 7894-2 | reverse complement strand
AGCAACAAACTTTGCGAAAACAGCCTTAATAAAATAAAAAGCGGAAGGACCAGGAAGCCTTCCGCTGATTGTGTTATTCCATTTTCTTTGACAGACAGCGATCACATTCCATTAAGTATGATTCAGCCTGTTCCTTTACTGTTTGGCCACACTCGGGACATACCTTTTTGGGAAGTGTTCTGAAGAATTCAACCGGACTTTTAATCATTACTTATTCCTCCTTTTTATAATACAGTTTATTTTATTTCCTTCTGTTGTAGTACAGTATATACTAAATTTATTTTAATGTGAAGTATTTTGATTAAATTTTTAAAAAATTTAATTTATTATTTAGTCAGACAAAAAACGGGTTAAAATCTGCTCTTAAGCTTGCCAGTTTTAATGAGCTTAAGACTTTATTTCCGCCAGCCTCTTCCATGGTACTGATGATTCCATTACAATCATATTGTATAAAGTAAAAATGAGGGGGCTAAAAGCCTGCAATGACTGAGATAATCGAATCTTTTAATCCTATATTAATCTTTGTGGGAATTGTAATTCTAAGCGGCCTCATCACGTCCAGTATCCTAATCAGAAAACGGCTGGAAGCAAGCGACACCCATTTACATGATGTTCAGGCTGCACTTGATGAATCATCTATTGTGGCTATTACTGATTCTAAGGGGATTATCACGTATGTGAATGACAAATTTGTTGAGATTTCCAAATATGAAGAATATGAACTGCTGGGCAAAAATCATAATATCTTAAACTCAGGATATCATCCGCCCGAGTTTTTCCACCAACTATGGAAAACGATTGGGTCAGGGGAAATATGGAAGGGGGAAATACGAAATAAAGCAAAGGACGGAAGCTACTATTGGGTCGAGACAATAATTGTACCCTTCCTCAATAAAAAGAATAAACCATATCAGTATGTTTCCATCCGGACAGATATATCTGCCTTGAAAACTGCTGAAGCCAATCTCAATAATTCTCTGAAAGAGGTTAACGATATTAAATTTGCTCTTGATCAGTCTTCCATTATTGCGTTCACTGATGAAAAAGGAATCATAACCAATGTAAATGAGAGGTTTTGTGAAATTTCCCAGTACAGCAGGGAAGAGCTGATAGGACAAAATCATTCGTTATTAAATTCAAATCTGCATTCAAAGGAATTTTTTAAGAACTTATGGAAAACAATTGGATCTGGAGAAGTATGGAAAGGGGAAATACGAAATAAAGCTAAGGATGGGTCCTATTACTGGGTTCATACAACAATCGTGCCATTCATGAATGCGAACGGAAAACCTTATCAATACTTAGCCATTAGGAACGATATTACCGAGAGGAAAAAAACAGAAGAAGTGCTGCATCGGCAGGATAAACTGGCAGCAGTGGGCCAGCTTGCTGCAGGGGTTGCCCATGAAATCCGCAATCCGCTGACAACAATGAAAGGATATACAGAGTTCCTTCAGCTGGATGAAACGAATGAAGAGAGACAAGAATTCTTAAGCATCATTTTAGATGAAATTGACCGGGTAAATAATATAGTAGAAGATTTTATGGTTCTTGCTAAGCCGAAAGCCGCTGAACTGGAAGAAAGAGATATCATACCTATTATAAAGAATGTCATCTCTTTTCTGGAATTCGAAGCCCGGAAACGGGACGTGAAAATTCGTTTCGATTATGAAGGGGATATCATCCAGATTGAATGTGATGAAAACCGCCTTAAACAGGTTTTCCTTAATTTTATCAAAAATGGAATTGAAGCGATGCCTGATGGAGGAGATATTACTGTCAGAGCAGCTATCATAAATAACCAGGTGCAGATAGCGATACAGGATACAGGAGTAGGAATACCTCAGGAAAAACTAAAAAATATCGGAGAACCATTTTTTACAACCAAGATAAATGGGAATGGCTTAGGCTTGATGGTCAGCTTTAAAATTATTGAAAGTCATAATGGAAAAGTATTTATCGAGAGTGAATTAAATAAAGGTACGACATTCAATATTGTTTTGCCTGCGAGATCTGCATAGTCAATCCAAATGGATTGGCTTTTTCATTAGAAATTAATTCCTGTCCTGTTTAAAAATAGTTAATCCTAATAAATGGATAAATTATAATAACATTGGATAGAATCCCATGATAACGGGAAATGCCACACTCCTAGTTTAAATGGCTTCTGACTTTGAAATATGTTTGTTATGAGGCTGTTATATCCGTAACGGGATTATTATCTGTTTGTTCTTTTTTAGTAGAGATTCCATGTTATTATTATCCCCGTTAGCTAAAAACGAGCTATACGGGAGGTTTTAACTTATGAAAAAAACTATTTTAACTTTTGTTGCAGCTGCCGCAATTACCGGAACAGCAGGTGCGAATGTACAAGCAGAAGAAGTAACTGTAAAAAAAGGCGATACTTTATGGGATTTTTCCCAGTCATATAATACACCAGTTGACATGATCAAAGAATGGAACGGGCTGTCTTCGCATATCATCCATCCGGATGATGTACTTAATGTATACCCTGAAAAGAAATACATAGTATCAAAAGGCGATACTTTATGGGATATAGCAAGAGAGCATAATGTCACATCTGCGGCAATCAAAGAATGGAACAGCTTGAGCTCTGATTTAATTCGTCCGGACGATGAATTAATTCTATATCCTGATGCCAAAGCTGTTAATGCTGTAACTGCTCCAGTGCAGGCCGCTCCGGCAAAGGCCGAACAGCCTGCAGAAACTACTGCACCTTCAGAGCAAAAGTCTGAACAGCAGGCAGTAAAACAAACGCAGCCAGTTGAAAAATCACAGCCAGCACCAGAAGCGAAGCCAGAAGCAGAGTCTAATCCGGAACCGGCACAGCCTGCTGCGGAATCAAAACCTGCATCTGAGCCTGCCAAGCCTGCCGCTGAATCCAAACCAGCTGCCAAGCCTGCTGCAGAAAAACCGGCGGAAACTGCAAATGAAGAAGCACCTCAAAAAGTGCTGAATATGGAAGCGACAGCCTACACGGCTAATTGCGAAGGGTGCTCTGGAATTACAGCAACAGGAATCAATCTAAAAGAAAATCCTGATCAAAAAGTAATCTCAGTAGATCCTAATGTGATTCCGCTCGGAACCAAAGTCCATGTTGAAGGATATGGTGAAGCTGTCGCAGGAGACACTGGCGGAGCCATTAAAGGCAATAAGATTGATATCTTTATGCCATCGAAGGAAGATGCCATCAATTTTGGAAGAAAAACTGTTAAAGTTACGATTTTAGATTAAGAGTAAAAAGAAGGCACTCTCCAGGTGCCTTCTTTTTTTTACTCTTTATTCTTACCATCCTTTGCTTTTTCCTCCTGGCTGACAAAGAAACTGTGAACTGGTTTTGCCAGCTGTTTTATGCTTTTTTCGAAGCGATCAGTAAGGTGGGCGGCACGCTCGTAAACAACAGTTTTTAAATGATCTAATTGTCTGCTGATCTTTTCGGTGATTGCCTCCTGTCGGTGTAAGCGTTCCATTATAGACTTGCTTGCCTGTTCCTGTTCTTGAAGCTTCTTGTTTAATTCTTCTTTCAATTGCTCCTGCGTCTTAAACTTTTTCTCAACTTCCTCCGAGAAGGATGCGAACTGCTGGTCTAACCGCTCCATTACTGTAGTATGAAAAACTTCCTGTACATCAAGCTTTTTGCTTAATTCTGCTTTCATTTCTTCCTGTGCCTTGAAATTTGAAAGTGCTTCTTCGGAAAATGCCTCGAATTTATCAAATTTACGGGAAAGTGCCTGGGTTGCCGCTTCCTGACAGGAAACCTGTTCAAAAATCTTCTGATTTACCTGCTCTTGATTTTCAAGAGTTTCCAGAATCTCCTTATTTATTCCCTCCAGGACTGCCAGCCTTTTACTCATTAAATCGTTTTCCTTTGCGCGCTCATGCATCATTTCCAAAAAACCCGTTAAAAAAGCATCCTGCTTTTCAATCTTAGCCGCCAAATGTCCTATATGATTATTTTGTTTGCCGGCAGCACTTTTTACAAGCTTCCCCATATCAACAAACGAATCCTCAAGCTGTGTCTTCATATCTTCATAAGTTTCAGACAAGCGGGTATTAACAGTCTGCTGCTCTTTTATTACTTCCTGCAGGAAGTTGAGACGGTAAGTACCCTGATTGGTAACAGTGTCTGAATGGCTTAGATAAAGCTTAGGGTTTGCATCTTCATTAGATTTTTGTGCCATAGGAACACTCCTCAGTTTCACCTTTTTTATAGCCTATGCCGGATCTTTTTGTGATGGGTGGGCAATGTCCTATAAAGCCTAAACATTTTTCAGTAAATCATCCTTTCATTAAAGAAATTTCGTAAATCGTAATAAAATTGTTGCAAAAAATTAAAAAAATAGGTAAATTATTAATTGTCAGTTAATTGACAGGAATGTCATCACTCTGACTACATAGGGAGTCAACCAAAACTACCTCTGAACAAAAAGAAGGAGAGGACAAAAGCATGAAGAAATTATCTTTTTTGCTTTCAGCAGCTGCACTGACACTAATGCTGGGAGCATGCTCAAACGAAGAAGCTTCAAAAGGGGAAGAAAAGGAAGAGGCGGCAGCTGAAACAGCAGAGTCTGCTGATGAATCCAAAGAAGTTCGTTCAGCTCTGCTGAACTATCAGGGAGAAGTGACAAAAGTAATCCGCAGCACAGATGCAAGCTTAACTGCTGAAGGTCAGGATCCAACTGAAGCAGCTGTAGCATTCGATAAGGATGCGAAAGCCGTGTCTGTACCGGAGGAATTAAAAGACTATACCAAGGATATTGAAGCTGCGGTTGATAGCTTATCCCAATACTATGCTAAAAAAGCCGAGCTTGTAAAAGCGGGATCTGAAGATATGGCGGAAGCAGAGCCATTTAAAGAGGAATATATCAATTCGATGACGAAAGTTTTTGAAGAGGTGGAATTATCTCCTCCTGCTTTCAAAAGCGTTTTCCAATAAAATAAAGAAACAGCCCATTTTATAAATTGGGCTGTTTCTTTATTAAGGGACTTCATGACCAAGTGAAGTTTGGTAAATCTCAAACCACTGATCCCGGTTAAGTTTATAAGATAATGCCCGGACAGCACGTTCAATTCTTTCGATCCTGCCGGAACCGGCGATTGGCATGATACGTGCAGGATGGTTTAAGAGCCATGCAAATAAAACCTCATCAATATCATTCGCCCCGATTTCTTCTGCTACTTTAAGCAATGCAGATCTAAGGCGCTCCGATTTTTCATCAGTACCACTGAAGATTTTCCCTCGTGCCAAGGGGGACCAGGCCATCGGAGCAATTCTTTTTTCCAAGCACAGATTTAATGTGCCATCCTCGAAATTCTCCAGATGAAAGGCAGACAGCTCAATTTGATTGGTAATCAGGTCCATTTCAAGGAAGGACTGAAGCATAGTGAACTGATGGCTTTTAAAATTCGAAACCCCAAAATGCCTAACCTTGCCGGCGGTCTTTAATGCTGAAAAAGCATCAGCAACTTCTTCAGGATCCATAAATGGATCAGGACGATGAATGAGAAGGGTGTCTATGTAATCTGTGTTCAGATTTTGCAATGATTTTTCTACAGAAGCAATAATATGTTTTTTTCCGGTATTGTAATGATGTGATTTATGCTCAGGCCGGTTTGGTGACTCGAGAACAATCCCGCATTTCGTAACAATTTCCATTTTTCTGCGGAGCTCCGGCTTTTTCTCCAGTGCACTTCCAAACAGGCTTTCACATGTATAGTTTCCATAAATATCAGCGTGGTCAAATGTCGTTATGCCCATTTCCAAACACTGTTCTATTAATGTGATTAACTCTTCATCTGAAAATTTCCAGTCTGCCAGTCTCCAGAGTCCATGGACAATTCTTGAAAACGACAGATCTTCTGCCATCTGTACTCTATCCAAACGTATCATCTCCCCATTTTTAGTATAGTTATTATCTCTGATAATCTTAAGAATACCAAGCTAAACGACTGCAAAAACACATGAAAAAGAGGCAACACTGTCATGTCACCTCCGTTTTATACGCATATTTTCTGCAGCGGTTGAACCATTTGCTCATGCAGAATCATAATTTTAGATGTATAAGAACAATGCTCTTTATAAGCTGATTGAAGTTCCAGATAAAACGTGATTAACTCTTCAACACCAGAAATCAATTCTTCATCAAAAATGCCTGAACGGCTTAATAGGATATTTTCATATTTCTCAACAAGCTTTTTTGTTTTTTTAATTAATTTCCAGGCATCTTTCATACGAAAGGCATCATTCAAATTGGAGTAGAATTCCACCAGGTCTTTTTGGAATACATACTTTATTTCCTGACTGAGCCTTTCAACAGAAGGGAGTTCAGCTTCCTGAAAGATAAATTGCTGTACCATAATTAAATCGGTCTTTACCAAATGCTCTTCAAAAGACTGATAAATCCGAAGTGTATTATAAGCGTCATACATGGGATGATGGGGTTTGCCGATAAAAGAAAGTTCATAGAAGGACAAAGCATTTTCAACAGATGCTGCCGTACGGGAAGCTCTTTTTGTGAAAACAGCCTGAAAATCAACATATCTTTTAGTGATTTTTTCAATAGTAGCTTCGGGAAGATTATGCCTCAAAGCATCAGCTTTCAATCTTAGGATATCACTGGACGACCAGGAGAAGAATTTGGCTTTTTTAACTCCGCCGACCCAAAAGAGAAAGTCCTTAAACACCTGAGGGAAGTCATCGGCTTTCTCTAAATCAGAGTCAGATATCCCGGTTAATTCTTTGCAGAAAGTACTTAATGGTGAATTCTGCTGCGGACGGATGAACCTGTCAAACCCAGTGACCTTGCCTGATTCAACATCCACTTTTACCGCACCAAGACGAATGGCCTCCATATCTTCAAACAGCATGCCACTTTTGCTGCATAGCATTTCAAAATCAAAGAAAACCAGCTGCTTTAGTTCAGCCATACGCGATCATCCTTTCTGTACCCAGCTGCCCAACAAGACATTATAAAGAATAACGGGTAAAAAAGGAAGGAACAGAATTATCCATCAGATAGTTTACATATTATAGAACTTTTTTCCCGCCTCAATAGCAAATCGGTTTACGATTTCTTTTGAAACGTTTACACTAAAGGTGTACATAGTTGACAGCTGCGTATTTCAACGATGCTGTTAAAAAATTTTTGAATCTGAAAGGATGGATGAACGTGGGTATTTCTTTATCGAAAGGGCAAAAAATTGATTTAACAAAAACGAATCCCGGATTGTCTAAAGTAATAGTAGGACTTGGCTGGGATACGAATAAATATGATGGCGGCTTGGATTTTGACCTTGATGCCAGTGTTTTCTTATTAGATGCCAATGGCAAATGTGCATCAGATAAAGATTTTATTTTCTACAACCAGCTTGAAGGCGGCAATGGCTCAGTCGTACATACAGGAGATAACAGAACAGGTGAGGGAGATGGCGATGACGAGCAAGTCAAAGTCAATCTTAGCGCTGTTCCTGCCGCCATTGAGAAGATTTCTTTCGTTATTACCATCCATGATGGCGAAGGACGCGGCCAGAACTTTGGACAGGTCTCTAATGCATTTGTTCGAATCGTCAATGAAGAAACAAATGAAGAATTAATCCGTTACGATCTAGGCGAAGATTTCTCTATTGAAACTGCCATTGTTGTAGGTGAATTATACCGTCACAACGGAGAATGGAAATTCTCTGCTGTCGGTTCAGGCTACCAGGGCGGACTTGCCCGCATTGCAACCGACTTCGGTTTGCAGGTAGGGTAAGGTTTATTTTTGCCAGGCAGAGCATCAGCTTTTCCTGGCTTTCTCTTTAGGGGAAACCTATACACAGGTGATCTGTCATGAAAAATGGATTTGGGTTATGAAGGAGTGAGTATCTTGGGTATTCAATTATCCAAAGGTCAAAGAATAGATCTGACTAAAACGAATCCCGGTCTGACGAAAGCCATAATCGGCCTGGGCTGGGACACAAACAAATATAGCGGCGGACATGATTTCGACCTTGACGCATCTGCATTTCTCGCTGATGAAAACAGTAAATGTGCAAATGATCATGATTTTATTTTCTACAATAATCTTCAGCATCCAAGCGGGGCAGTTATTCACACTGGAGACAACCGGACAGGTGAAGGCGACGGTGATGATGAGCAGCTTGTTGTTGATTTCACCAAAATCCCTTCACACGTCCATCGCATTGGCATAACGGTTACGATTCATGATGCAGAATTAAGGCAGCAAAATTTCGGCCAGGTTTCCAATGCATTCGTAAGATTAGCGGATGAATCCAATAATCAGGAGTTGCTTCGCTTTGATCTTGGAGAAGATTTTTCAATCGAAACAGCCGTAGTTTTCTGTGAGTTATACCGTCATGGAAATGACTGGAAATTCAATGCCATTGGCAGCGGATTCTCAGGAGGTTTGGCAGCCCTTTGCCGGAACTACGGACTGCAGGTTTAATTTTCATCTCAGGCACCCGACTTGTATCGGGTGTTTTTTTGTGACATTACGGGCCTATGGATAATTATCCCATACTTGAAAAAATGGCAAGTGGGAACAATAGATTTGAGAAAAACCTTGAGAGGAAGGGATGCAGTATGTCACTAGAATGGTTTGACAGGGTAAGCGGTGAATTGCAGGACCATCTTGAATCCATTTGCAGCAAATATGATCAGATTGGCCATATGTCGGTTGACCGGGGTGCCAAGCATCCCAGAATGGAATTTTTCATTGAAACCGATGATAATGACAGAGAGTACTTTTGCACACTTTTCTTTGATCCGCATAATGAAGAATTCTATGTAGAAGACTTTGACTTTGAACTTGGACATACATCTAAAACAATGCTTTTTGATATTGAAGACATCATCGATACCGTCCATGAAAGCCTTCATGACTACATGAATGAGGCAGATGATGATGAATTCGACTTTGAAGATAATGAAGAAATTTATGCATCAGAAGACGAAGATTTTATCATCGCCGATGAATATGACTTCGGCGGCGAAGGAGATATCTTTGAAGAAGTAGATGTAGAGTGGGAAACTCCTGAAGTGACCGCCTTTTTCAAGGAAGATGAAGTGGAGGTAACCTATCAGTTTGGAGTAGTCCAGGAAACAGGTGATGGCGTCCTGCGCAGGGTGAATCGCATTTGGACAGATGACGAGGAAATGATCAAGGATGAAGATCACTTTATCTTCAGTAAAGAAGAGGCAAGCACGATCATTGCTATGATTGCAAGCCACATGGACTCACTCGGCGGGCATGAAGCAGATTATTTGTAATATATAGAAGGATCAACAAGTGGTTATCAAGAATTCTTGTAGCCACTTGTTTTTTTGAGAGTAATGCGCTTTGCAAGTATCAAAAACACCCCGTCCAATCATTCAGCAGCACCGAAACAATCTCCAGTATTATAGAAAGCGCTCTAATAATGCCTTATTGTACTATTCAGGCTTGCCACACCCATAAACTAACTTAAAAGCAAGTGAAAAGAGGTGCTTTATGGGAATTCACATCGTTCAGGCAGGCGATAGTCTTTGGAGCATTTCACAAAAGTTTAATATTCCGATCATGAGCATAATAACGGCAAATGGGCTTGAAAATGGACCTGGCATTATCCCTGGTTTAGCTCTATATATTTCGGAAGATGGACCTGTTATCAGAGCTTATACAGTAAAGCAGGGAGACACACTATGGACCATTTCCCAGCGTTTCCAGACATCAATTAGTGCCATTTTGTCAGCAAATCCGGGGATCATCCCGGATTTGCTCTATATCGGCCAGAAATTAAACATCCCATCAGCACGTAAACTAGTTATGAGTACGTTAGGTTTCATAGTCCCGTATTCTCCTGAAACATTGTTGCCCGCTTTCAGGGAAACCGCAAGGCATTTAACCTACATTGCCATTTCCTCCTACTCGCTGACAAGGGAAGGGTATGCCTATATAGAGCTTGACGATACAGCCATATTGGCAGAAAGCAGACGCTTGAATGTCATTCCGCTGCTGATGATCCGTAATCTTGCCCAAGGGGATTTTAATGCTGAATTAATTGGAGGGGTACTTGAAAGGCCAGTTTATAGAAGGAACTTAATCTTAAGCCTGATGAATTTTGTCAGCCAAAAAGGGTATGGAGGCATCAGTCTGGATTTTGAATTTATCCCGCCGCAAAGGCGCCAGGATTTCAATTCATTCATTAAAGAATTAAAAAATGCCTTAGGGCCAAAAATTCTTCATGTTAATGTACATGCTAAGACTGAAGATATCCCAACAAACCGGATAATAGGGGCATATGATTATAAAGCCATTGGAGAGGGAGCAGATATTGTTGCAGTAATGACCATGGATTACGGTTATCCCACAGGTCCTCCCAATCCCATCGCTCCGCTATGGTGGGTCGAGGAGGTTATTAAATACTCAACCACCCAGATTGAACCGAAAAAACTGCAAATCGCCTTGCCGTTATATGGCTATGACTGGAGAACCGCGGATAATCGTACCCGCTCATTTTCCATGCAAGCCATTCAAAATTTAGCATTAAGCAGAGGAGCGATTATTCAATTTGATGGGTATGCAGCATCCCCATGGTTCAGATACTGGAATGGAGCAGAAGAGCATGTGGTATGGTTTGAAGATATCCGCAGCATAACTGAAAAATATAAGTTAATTGACCAGTATAATCTATTAGGGATGACATACTGGCAATTGAGCTTGCGTTTTCCGCAGAACTGGGCCTTTGCGGATAAAAATTTTACTATTCTATAGTCACTTCTTAAAGAATTTCCTTCATTTCTTCTTCGAAATAAAACATTTTCGGATTTTCTTTAATCGTATACGTGTATTTTTTCATTTTCGCCACATAGCATGTTTTGTTGATTGTCACTTTTTCTCCTGTATCAACCAGAATCACAACATCATTTTGTTCAAATTTATTTCTGCGCTTCACACTGATCCCTCTTTCGTTAATTCGATTAAGTGTTATTTATCCATTATCTCATACTTCGGGAGAATTAACCTGAGATATCGGCAATCTTTCAGTTTTCATCTTTTCTTTTGCGTATTGGCATGTAAATGATATATTAGTCTAATTGAATATCTTAGTGAACAAAGGACGATAAAAAATGACATCAACACTTGGGCTTATAAGGGATTGGCAAAAAGCCATCCAGGCCGAGATCTTACACTTAAAAAAATACGGGAGCTCCCGCTGGTTAATTCTAAATGGGCGGCTTCTTTCAAAATCAGATGCCTATACGTATTTTTTCGATACCCCTTCAGCCATTAAAATACCAACCGGATCTTCCATAAAAATAGACTGGGGAAGTAAGCGGGTGGAAGGAAGAATCCTTTCTGCGGAAGGAAATAATATCATCTTGGCATTAAAAGAGGATATCGGCAGCGATTTATCGGAGGCCTTTTTGCTTCATGACCCATGGGAACTATTGGATCAGCTTTTTCAGCGCTTAGAGGACATAAAAGACAGCAAAAGAAAGAGGGCCAGAATAAAAAAATTGATGGATCCTTCCATGTCTCCCAGGCACCCTGCCGATAAAGTAAAGAGCAGTACCCATGAACTGATATTGCGTTCTAAATATAATCCAGTCACATATGTCTGGGGACCGCCAGGCACGGGAAAAACTTACACACTGGCACGTGTGGCCGCCAATAAATATTTCAAAGACCAAAATGTTCTCATTCTGGCTCATTCTAATCAGGCAATAGATGTTCTTATGGCAGAGATTTCAGCCTTTGCATCAGGCAAAAGAACAATTGCTGATGGCGATCTGCTTCGTTACGGTTCACAAATCGGTCCGGCATTGATCAATCATCCTTCTTTGACAGCCGAATTTCTTTTAAATAAGGAGCACTCTAATCTCTCCGGGCAAAAAGCGGATCTAATGGAGGACCGCCGCCTGCTGAAACAGGATTTATCACGATCGTTCAGCCGAAGAGATTCCGATCAGCTAATCGAAATTGAAAAGAAGCTGTCGGGGGTGCTTGAAAAAATCAGGCAAAAGGAAATAGAGTTTGTAAAAAACGCTTCCATTATTGGCACCACACTTGCAAAAGCAGCAAGTGACCCGGCAATTTATGAGAAAAATTTTGATCTGGTCATCATCGATGAAGCCAGCATGGCGTATGTTCCACAGGCTGCCTTTGCAGCTTCGCTTGGAAAAAGGGTAATCATCTGCGGTGACTTTAAACAGCTTCCTCCTATTGCTGCCTCAAAACATAAGCTGTCGGAAAAATGGCTGAGGGAGGATATCTTTCACCACTCAGGCGTGTCTGATGCAGTCAACGATGGACACTTGCATCCGCACCTTTTTCTATTAAAAGAACAGCGCCGTATGCACCCGGACATATCCGCCTTTTCCAATAAACATATTTATCATTCACTTGTAGGTGACCACCCCGATGTATTGGCCGCCAGAGTGCCTATTGCAGCCTGCACACCTTTTCCAGGCAATGCCTCAATCCTGATTAATACACATGGAACAGGTGAATACGGGATAAAAAACGGCAGCTCGAATTCAAGAATCAATCTTTGGAATTTATTGCTTGGTTTTCAGCTTATACATGAAGCATTTATAGGCGGGAGCCGGTCGATAGGGTATGTCACTCCTTATCGGGCACAGGCATTATTAATGGAACAGCTGATCGGCGAGATATATGAAGAAGAAAGAGCATCTGCTGATATTATTTCGGCGACAGTTCACCGTTTTCAGGGAAGTGAGCGGGATGTCATGATTTTTGATTCTGCCGATGCCGCGCCACATGACAGAGCCGGAATGCTGCTGACTGGAAAAGATAGCGAAAGGCTTTTGAATGTTGCCATAACAAGAACCAAGGGGAAATTCATTCATATTTGCGATTTGCAATTTATACAAAAGAAAGTATTTAGAAACAAAACATGGCGGAAGCTGGCAGATCATCAAGCACACAATGGACAGGCCATTCATCCTGATCAAATTGGCAGGTGGATTAAAAATCAGCATCCCCGCCTTCAGTGGATGCATGCAAGAAAATTGGAGAAAGTGTTTGAGGATATTTCTAAAGCCAAGAAGGAAATTATTATGTCACTGCCAAATGGAGAGGGATTGGGAAAAGAGTGGGGGCAGGCACTTTCGAAAAGGCCTCCAGGAACCAAGCTGATCCTGCATGCAGAGCATGCTGTCCCTTTCATTTCTCCTGATGAGATATCGGCAATATGCCTCCCGTTCCCGTTTCTCTTAATTGACGGACATATTCTGTGGCTTGGCATGCCGGCGGAAACCCATAAAAACGCCTTGCCGCCATATGTAGCAGCCAGACTCCAGTCAGCTGCAGCAGGCTCATATCTTACATCTATAATTAAATAAAAAAGACGCCCCAGAGAGGCGTCTTTTTCTACGTATTGCGGCGACACGACTGCACTCCACATAGTGCATTGCCCAAACGAGCGTGTCTGTCGTCTTATGCAATTAGCTCATCGCTTAATCAATATAGCATGATTCCAAAAAGAAAACAAGCCTTTTTGCGGGCAGTCCCTTATGCTAAATTGAAACTTTTTATACAATTTGTTCGTTTAATATATAATAAGGGGAAATAATAAGGAAACTTAAAGAAATAAAGAAGGAGTCACCATGGAAAAATTTCAGCGTTACAAAGAAGCTTTTGCAGGATTTTGGCGCAAAAAGCACCTGACACAAATTCTGCTGCTTTTATCACTAACTATATTACTTTTAACCATTCTCTTTTTTGCGTTTCTGGCAGCTACAGCAAATGTGGAGACTTTAAAAGAAGGATTAAGGCAGTCAACTGTTATTTACGATAAAGATGGAGATGCCGCTGCAAGTCTTGCGGAAAATAGAGCAGAGGGTGCCAATATTGAAGAATTGCCTGAACATGTGGGCAATGCTGTTATCGCGATTGAAGATGAACGCTTTTATAAGCATAACGGCTTTGATATAAAAGGGATTGCCAGAGCGTTCTTCGGCAACTTATTTGCAGGGGGCATAACCGGCGGCGGAAGTACCATTACCCAGCAGCTCGCCAAAAATGCTTTGCTTTCACCTGAACAGACCTACAAGCGAAAAGCTGAAGAACTGTTCCTGGCAGTTGAAATCGAAAAAAATTATAAAAAAGATGAAATCCTGCAAATGTATTTAAATCAAGTTTACTTCGGAAGCGGCTCATGGGGAATCGAACAGGCATCCAATAAGTATTTCAGCAAAACACCAAAGCAATTGAACATCAGCGAGAGTGCATTGCTTGCAGGTTTGCTTCAATCACCTTCTGCACTCGACCCATACAATCATTACGAACGGGCAATCAAAAGAAGGAATGTTGTTCTTGGGAAGATGAAAGAGCACAAGATGATTTCAGCGGATGAGTATGAGAACGCTGTAAATGAAAAAATTCAATTACAGGAAGGAATCCGCAGCAAGAAGGAAAGGAAATACCCTTACTATGTTGATGCGGTCCTAGATGAAGCAATAAATACGTACGGACTAACACAGGAAGAGATATTTACCAGGGGATATAAAATATACACAGAAATGGATCAGAATCTGCAATCCAGCCTGGAAAATGTTTATCAAAAGGACTCAATCTTCCCGGCTGGCATGAATGGAGAAATCGTTCAAAGCGGAGCTGTCCTTCTTGATCCGGCAACAGGGGGAGTCAGAGGGCTGGTCGGCGGCAGAGGGGAACATGTTTTCAGAGGCTTCAACAGAGCTACACACATCAAAGCCCAGCCCGGATCAACACTAAAGCCTTTAGCCGTTTACACACCTGCCCTGGAAGAGGGATACTCACCAACATCGATGCTGAAGGATGAACCCGTAACATACGGAGATTACACACCGGCTAACGCTTCAGGACAATATGCAGGCGAAGTGTCCATGTATAAAGCTGTGGAAGACTCGATCAATGTCCCAGCCGTATGGCTGCTTAATGAAATAGGACTGGATAAAGGACTGGATGCTCTGGAGCGGTTCGGCATCCCGCTCGAAAAAGAAGATGAATATCTCGGTATTGCCTTAGGCGGAATGCGAAAGGGAATTTCACCTTTAAAGCTGGCCGAAGCATATGCGGCTTTCCCTAATGGCGGCAAGCGCAACGATGCCCATTTAATTACGAAAATCGTGGGCCCGACCGGAAGCATCATTGCAGAGCGCGACAAAAAAACAGTTAAAGTGACGACGAAAACTGTTTCTAACCAGATGACTTCCATGCTTTTAAATGTTGTTGAAACCGGCACAGGGAGCGCTACGAAGATAGAAGGAGTTCAAATCGCCGGAAAAACGGGGTCAACCCAGCTCCCATATAAAGACATTAACGGAACAAAGGATCAATGGTTTGTAGGCTATACACCGAATTTGGTTGGCGCTGTCTGGCTCGGGTATGACCAGACCGACAGGGAACATTATCTGTCAAAAAGCAGTTCTGAAACAGCAGTCCCTGTTTTCAGATCAATAATGGAGTCAAGCCTGCCACACATGCAGGAAGGTGAATTTGCTACAAAATCGGTAAATGAAAAGCTCGAGAAAAAGGAATTAACAGAAGAAATCGGGCAAACCATTAAAGAACAAGCTGAAAAATTCGAAGGAAAACTGAGAGAGGACCTTCCAATCTGGAAGGAAAAATTGAGAGAAGGAAAGCAGGAGCTTGAAGATTTCGGCAGATTCCTGAAGGACAAATGGGATCAATTCAGCAATTGAATAAGCATTAAATGGAGAATGGCTTACATAGCTGTTCTCTTTTTTCTCTCAGAAAACTTTATACTGGAATAATTCAAGAAAACAGTGTAATCTAAGTATTTATAGCACCCACTAACAAAACGACAGCATTCGCTATCAAATTGCTAGCTCTTAGATATTAATAGCCAGGAGGATTACAATGAGTGGAGAAACCCGTATTCAGCTTAATGTCCGCATATCAAAAGAGACTTCAAATAAGCTCGATGAAATTGTTGATTATTATCAGGAAAACACGAAACTCGGCAGGATATATAAAGGCGATGTTTTAACAGATATTATTGAAAAGTCATATGAAGTAATGAATAAGCAGAAAAATCTCAATAAGAAATTTTAATTTTTACCTGGAGGGGAATTACATGAGGGATGTTAAACTGACCGATATCTATCAGCACCGGATCGCACAAAAATATATTACACGCTCCGGTATCGCTCATGCTATTGCCGTTGCCTATCACGCCTTCCAGATTGCCAAAGAAATGAAAGAAGATGTCGATTCGGCAGCTAAAGCTGGCTTTATGCACGACATAGGCCATTACACCTGGTACAAAAATGGAAAGTGGGATTATGACCTATACAGGCAGAATGACATTCATGCCATTAAGGGTGCTGAGCGGGCACATAAACTCCTCATCAGACTTGGGGAGAACCCGATCAAAGCAAAAGAAATTGCCTTGGCCATCCTTTTTCACACGGATTCATTTCTGCCTGGAGGCGAAGTTGTCAGAACTCCGCTGCAATCCCTGGTCAAACTGGCAGATGAAAAGGATGAAGAACCCGGTGGAGCCCATCACTATCGGGAACTTGATTTTAAGCGGGCTATGAATAGCCTCGAAATACTCGATAATAAGATTGATCATTATCTTGAGAAAAAAGAAGAATAACCTAAATTCCTGTCATGTTATGCGCTTCCCCAGGAAATTCAGTTTTATTTTTTTGAAGGGAAGCGCATGTTTCATGAAGAATTATAAGTTATGGCGATGATCAGATGATCGAATTATTATGTGCAGGGATGGTGTTGCGGCAGTGAGGGCAAGGACTCGAAGACAACAGTCATTAAATGTGGAAGAAATTAAATTCAGATTAACAACTGTGTTTCTGCACCTATCATTTTATGCAATGATTATATTTATCTTAATATTGTTTTTGGAGTTATTTGGTTAACGTACATAAAAGAATCCCGGGTAAAGCCAGCTGCTTTCCCGGGAGCCTGTTCTAGGATTTTGGCAAAATGCCTTTTTCAGTTAAATACTCTTCCACCTCTGTAAAATCTTTTACTGGAACAAACCTTATGCCCTTTTCCCGAAGAAGGTCCTGAAGCCCATTTTTGGCAAAAGTGATATCAGCATGCTCTGCAGGTTGGGAATCCGGTTCACTGTCCCCCATAAAAAACACAGTTTCATATTCCTTTTGCAAGTCCTGAATGACCTTCGATTTATCAATGCCATATTGTTCATGATAGTGATGATGATTTTTATCAATATTCATATGGACATTCTTCTCATGGTAATATCCTTCATTCGAAAAGACCTTAACATCTTTAATACCATACTTCTTTAAGATGTGATGGATATAATAGTCTGTGCCTGCACTTAAAATATAAAAATCTCCGCCATCCTGCTGTAATCTTTCAATAAACTCAGGAACATATTCATCTATTTCAATGGAATAAATATCGCTGATAATTTGTTCTTCATCCTGATTAATGGATGTGAAGACTTTATTTAAAAAGTCAATATCCTTTATCTCTCCAGCCTTCCATTTGGGCATCAGCTTACGCCCCTCCGGAAAATATTTATCCATCATTATCAAATAAAAGTCTCTTTTAGAAATCGTTCCATCAAAATCCGAAACAAAGGCCCATTTTTTCATTCTAATACCTCCAATAAGACATTTCTTCTTTTTAATCTTTCTTAACTTTACCCTTTGTTTTTTATGTTCAATCAGCTAAAAAACGTCTTTTGATTTTATTCCTGATGAGATTAATGGTATTATTAATTTGATTTTTACATAAGGAGATGATTAGTATGGCAGAAAAAGGATACATATTAATGAAAAACGGTGAAAAGGTTGAATTTGAACTATATCCTGAAGCAGCACCAGGGACAGTTGAAAATTTCAAAAAACTTGTAAATGAAGGCTACTATAATGGCTTGAATTTCCATCGTGTAATTCCTGGATTTGTAAGTCAGGGAGGGTGCCCGAACGGAACAGGGACTGGTGGTCCAGGGTACACAATCAAGTGTGAAACAGAAGGAAACCCTCATAAGCATGTAGAAGGATCTCTTTCTATGGCTCACGCGGGCCGCGATACAGGCGGAAGCCAGTTCTTTATCGTTCATGAGCCACAGCCTCATTTAAACGGTGTTCACACTGTTTTTGGAAAAGTTACTTCAGGCATGGAAGCAGTTAAAGCAATGAGCAATGGCGATGTTATGGAGAAAGTTGAAATTCTTGAAGGATAATCAGTTTTAAAAGAGCCTCTAGGGGCTCTTTTTGTTTTTTACCACACGTTTTAGGTAAAATGAACATTAGCTTGCAATATCGAAAGGATGGTTATATGGGGCCTATTAAAGACCACTTGAAAGAAAATCTTGATTTGCTTTTTGTCGGCTTCAATCCAAGTATTCGATCAGGAGAGACAGGCAACCATTTTGCAAACCCGAACAACCGCTTTTGGAAAATTCTCCATGAATCAGGCTTAACTCCCCGTAAATACACCGCAGCGGAAGATTATAAATTATTGGAATTGGGCTATGGAATGACAAACATTGTCGCGAGGCCTACTAAAGCAGCCGATGAAATAACGAAGGAAGAATATAAAGAAGGCAGAGCTGAGCTGATCAAAAAAATAGCTGCACTAAAGCCCAAGGTCATTTGCTTTGTTGGAAAAGGCGTCTATCAGGAATACAGCCGCAAAAAGAAGCTGCCATGGGGAATCCAGGAGGAATCAATAGTCCCCGGCACTATTGACTTTGTTGCTCCTTCATCTTCCGGGCTTGTCAGAATGAAGATTGATGAGATTATTCAAATCTATGCTGAGATTCCGGAGCTTTTAAAAACACTGAGATAAACTAATTCTTCCAATGCTTAGGTATAAGCATAATGCCGATGCATAGTTCAAATTTCACAAATCCTCCCTTTTCACTATCATAATTCTATTAATTTTCGCTACCAACGGTACTGGTATTAAATATTCAGAATTGTTAAAATGTAGTTAACATCAAGAACCAGCTTCAATTTAATCTCTTAAGGAGGGAAAGAAATGGAGCAATATGTTCGTGTCATTCCTTATAAGGTGATTCAGCAGGAAGAGGATGTTACGGAAGTTCCAAAGGGCGTGGAATTGATTCAGGCGCCGAAGATTTGGAGCGAAACAAAAGGAAAAGGAATTAAAGTTGCTGTTTTGGATACAGGATGTGACATTAGCCATCCTGATCTGAAGGATCGTGTAACGGGCGGCCGGAACTTTACAGACGATGATAACAGCGATCCAAATAGTTTCAAGGATTATAATGGCCACGGAACACATGTGGCAGGGACTATTGCTGCGCATGAAAATGATGCTGGTGTTATTGGGGTAGCTCCTGAAGCTGATCTCCTTATTGTAAAGGTATTAAATAAAAATGGGTCCGGACAATACGAATGGATTATCAAGGGCATCCATTATGCCATCGAGCAAAATGCAGATATTATCTCCATGTCGCTTGGCGGGCCAGCTGATGTTCCGGAGCTGCATGATGCGATTAAAGCCGCTGTAAATAAGAATATCCTTGTAGTATGCGCAGCAGGAAATGAAGGGGATGGGGACGACTCAACCGACGAGTTTGCTTATCCAGGCTGCTATAATGAGGTGATTAGTGTTGGGGCTATTAACCTCGAAAGGGATTCTTCCGAGTTTACAAACTCTCATAATGAAATAGATTTAGTAGCGCCAGGGGAAGGGATATTATCCACCTTTCTGAACGGAAAATATGCAACCCTCAGCGGTACTTCAATGGCTGCTCCACATGTTTCAGGAGCTTTGGCCCTGATCAAGGATTTTGCAAACAGGCAATTTGAAAGAAAGCTTACTGAACCAGAACTTTATGCCCAATTAATCAGAAGAACGGTTCCACTTGGCAATTCTCCTAAACTTGAAGGAAACGGACTCGTCTATTTAACCGTTCCAGATCATTTAGCCGGAATCTTTGACCAGGAGTTCAAATCGACGGTTCTTAATGCCATATGATTAAAGTGACTAGTATAGCAGCGGAATGGGCAGAAGCTCAGTCAAATTATATTGAAAGTGTTCAGAACGAACCCTATTATAACGCTGAGGAAGATATCATAAATCAAGAGGATTACTATGGCACCCTTGATTTTGAGAAAGAGGATCTCCCGGAACAGGTTCATCATCTGCTGGTTCGCACTCATAGCCGGGAATTGGATTACTCACCTCACCGATATGTATATCCATGGGTGGATCTGCAGGAAAACCTCAAGCTTAAAAGCTTATATTCAGGAAAAGGCATTGATCCGCTAAAAGCCATTGACCAGGATCTAAAGCTCCTTCAGACGATTCATGAAGGCGGATTCCACAGCAATGAAAGAGTTATATTCAATACCGAGCATGTAGTCCCGCAATCATGGTTTGAAGGAAGACAGCCAATGAAAGGGGATCTGCATCATCTTTTTGCTTGTGAGCCGGCATGCAATAGTATGAGAAGCAACTTCCCCTACCATGATTTTGATGCCTATGTCCCGGAAATGGAGGCGGCGGGCGTCAGGAATGGCTGTGGAATGGCAGAACTGAAGAAGTTTGAGCCGGAATATGGAAAAGGGATTGCCGCAAGAGCTGTATTCTATTTTGCTGTCAGATATAAAAATGCTCTTATACTTGACGAGAAGATGGATATGCAGATTTTGCTGAAATGGCATGAGGAAAATCCGGTGACTATATATGAAAAGCATAGAAACGCTGCCATTCAGGCAATCCAGGGGAACCGGAACCCATTTATAGATTATCCGGAGCATGCAAAGAAAATGCTGGGATAATGAACAAACCCGTCTGAACTCAGGCGGGTTTGTTTTATAATAAAAAAGAAGGAGGAGTTATTACAAGTGCAGCCATTTACAGAAAAAGTGATAAAAATCATTCAAAACATCCCAAGAGGAAAAGTCATGACATACGGACAAATCGCAAGGCTGGCCGGGAGCCCCCGGGGAGCAAGACAGGTGGTCCGGATTCTTCATACACAAAGTGAAAAGCATCAGCTTCCCTGGCATCGGGTTGTGAATGGGAAAGGGGAAATTGGGTTTAAAGACAGTGAAATGCATGACATTCAAAGAGAACTATTAGAAAATGAAGGGATACAATTTAATATAAATAAAAGAATAGATTTGCAGGAATTTGCCCATGAATCATCACAGCCTATATAAAGAAGCGTGCATCCAATCGGAAGCCACGCATCTTTATAAATATATATACCTAATTTGTTTTTGATGCATATTCCTCAATCATCTCAGCTGTAACATACTTTCTTGCAGGTATTATGCCCTGTTTGGATAGTTCATTTATCTCAGCAGTTACTTCATTTATCTTATCCGCAGAAAAAGGAAGTCCCCTCCTGCAAAGATCCAATGCTTGTTCAATATAATACTCACGCTGCTGATCCAAGGCAGCAAACCTCGTGATTATCTTATTTTGCTTTCCCACATGTTCAGATATTGCTTTATGTACACTCATTCTTTCCACCCCTTATAAAATTCACCTGTTTTTATCATACCATTTTTTCTAAAAGTTTTAAGAATAAATATTCTTATTGGCATAACATTTTGTTTAAAGAAAATAGAAAAAAACAGCGATCCCACATAACTTGTACTGTGGAGAATAAAATAGTTAAGCAAGCGAAAAAAATGATTCCTTTTCCTCATTATGGAAATAAAGGGAACTCACCTTTCTAAGAAGAAATGGTAATAAAACAATGGAAGGTGGCTTAATACATATGAAAAAGAGTGTAAAAATGCATATCAGTTTATTGCTGGTATTTATGCTGGCACTTGTTCCTTTAGCCCAGCACGAATCTCCTAATGTACAGGCAACAGAAGAAGGCAGTGAACTTGTCCAGCAGCTGAACCAATTGCTGAATAATGATCCCATACTCCAGGGAGGTCTTGCAGGAGTCAGTATCCGTAATGCAGAAACCGGCGAGCTAGTATATGACCATATCGGGGATGTGCGTTTGCGGCCGGCGTCTAATATGAAGCTCCTTACAGCAGCTGCCGCTCTTGAAACGCTGGGTGAAAATTATCAGTTCACCACAGAACTTCTTCACACAGGCTCAATAAAGGGGAAGACACTGCAGGGTGACTTAATCTTAAAAGGAAAAGGAGACCCAACTCTTTTAAAGGAAGATTTTGATGCATTTGCCGCTAAAGTGAAGGAAGCAGGCATAAAAGTTATTCATGGCAGTCTGATCGGTGATGACACCTGGTATGATGATGTTAGGTATTCAACTGATCTGTCATGGAGCGACGAATCCTGGTATTATGGCGGACAAGTCTCAGCACTTACTGCCTCCCCGAATGAGGATTATGACGCGGGCACAGTCATTGTAGAAGTATATCCTGCTGAAAAAGCCGGGCAGGAACCGATTGTAAAAATGGTGCCGGAAACAGACTACATAAAAATCGTTAATAATGCGAAAACCGTTGCTAAAGGGGAAAAGAAGGATATCCATATTGAAAGAGATCACGGGACGAATACCGTTACAATAGAAGGAGAAATTCCAGTTGAAGGAAGCCGTTCAAGGGAATGGATCTCTGTATGGGAGCCGACTGGCTATGCATTGGATCTATTAAAGCGTTCTCTCGCTGAACAAGGGATTAAATTGAAAGGGAAGACAGTAGCAGGCACTGCCCCAGAAGGAGCAAAGCTGTTTGCTGAACATAAATCCATGCCGCTTAAAGAGCTGCTTATTCCATTTATGAAACTAAGCAATAATGGCCATGCAGAAACCTTAATCAAGGAAATGGGCAAGGTTGTCAAAGGGGAAGGCAGCTGGGAAAAAGGGCTTGAAGTATTGGAAGAACAGGTGCATGCCTTTGGAATGACTGAGGAAACTCTCGTGCTCCGGGACGGTTCCGGGATTTCACATGTAAACTTAATTCCGGCCAACGAAATCTCCAAACTGCTTTATGAGGTCCAGGACGAAGAATGGTTCTCCTCCTATTTAAACTCTTTGCCAATTGCCGGGGATACTGACAGGATGACGGGAGGAACACTTAGAAACCGGATGAAAAACTCCAATGCAGCCGGGAATGTCAAAGCAAAAACTGGTTCCATCTCGACTGTCAGTTCGTTATCTGGTTATGTTAAGACATCCAGTGGGGATGAGCTGATCTTTGCCATTATTTTGAACAACTTAACTGACGGCGGCAAAGGGAAAGTGATTGAAGACAAAATTGCCACATTGCTAGCCGATCAATAAACTGCAAAAAAAGGGCAGTATACCGAGTCGACGGTATACTTGCCCTTTTTTTATGCCTTACTCTGCTTTTGCTGCCTGTATTTGAAGATCAATTTTCACTTTATCTCCAACAAGGACTCCGCCTGTTTCAAGTGCTGAATTCCAGGTTAACCCGTAGTCGCTTCTTTTGATAGCCCCGGCTGCTGTAAAGCCGACTTTTTCATTTCCCCATGGATCTTTGCCTGATCCTTCATATGTCACAGCAAAAGTTTCTGTTTTTGTTACACCATGAATCGTTAGATCGCCTGTTACATCATATTCATCGTCACCCTTGCTTACAATGCCAGTTGATGTAAATGTCATTTGCGGATGGTTCTCCACATCAAAGAAGTCTGCAGAACGCAGGTGATTATCGCGATCTTCATTTCGTGTATCCACACTTGAAAGTTCAACATTAAATGTAATATCAGCAGTTGTTAAATCTGCGGGATCTGCTGTAATTTCAGCATCAAAGCTATTAAAGCTGCCTTTCACGTTTGCGATCATCATATGCTTGATAGAAAAGTCCACACTGCTGTGTGCTGGATCAACTGCCCATTTAGTTTTTGCCATTTTAATTCTCCTCCATTAGTTCGAATTCATTTGTCTCGAATTCAAGATGTTTTAATTATAAACAAATTATATGCCGGTTCAAGTTTTATGTCAATGATATTTTTTGAAAAGATGGTAAAATGAAGACTACTTAAATTTTCAACATCATACATAACCTAAGTCATAATGATTACATCGCGTATTGGCGTTGTTTAAAGGGGAACGGATCATGAATCAACTTGAACAGATATACAAAAATGCCGAAGAGCATACAAAAATAAAAATTCTGGAGGATGCCGACCGTTATTTGGGCGGACAGGAATCAATGCCATCCTATAAGGAATATCTTTCTGAAAGATTTCATTATATCGATCAAATTTGGGTAAATGTGTGGCTGAATAAAATTACCGCCAAAATATCCAAGCAGGAAAAAAAGAAGTATTTAAGTGAGAAAGGGTACGACACTGAGAATGTTGACAGGAAAATAATCAATCACCTGTTCCGGACGGAAATGAGGGATTATCAGCCTTTTAACAGTTTGGAGTGGCTTAATGCCTTGTTTGAAAGCAATAATGAAGCTTGGGCTGAGCGTTTCGAGAAGGCAAGGGCTCATTATCTGCAGAAAGCAGAAGAGGAGCAGCTCCAGCGGAGAAAATATCGAATCCGTGAAAATATCGAAAAGAACATAGAGGAAATTATTGAAAAAGATTATAGCCTTCTTTATCTCCATGTCAGACATATGGCTTCAAAGCAGCTCGTTTCCGATTTTGAAAATAAGACAAGGTATCAGAAGGTGGATACCTTCGCACTGGAAGAAAAGCTCGAGGAAACAGGCAGTTTCAAGGCCGAAGATTATACTGTTATGGGAGAATTCTTCGAGGAGCTGACAGGGAATATTCATAAAGCATTGTATTGGGGAAAAGGCTATTTCGAATATGAAACGTATTACTATGTTTATAAAAACCATATATCTGGATTTCTTTCTGATTCTCTGCAAACACTCATCCTGCAGAACCTCCCGCAGCAGCTTTTCGAGGAATATGAAGGTGCATATGATAAACCGCTGACCGGGAAGTCTGTTAAGAAGCTTATTGCCCATACAATACACAATCTAAATGACAGCTTTTTTGAAACCATTCAGGAGGAATATGTTGGAGATTTGGTCAAGCTTTCGGATATCCCATTTGACCCTGAGGACCATCAAGAGCAATTGGAGAAGGACATTGAAGACAGGGAAAGAAAAATAGCAGAAGAACTGGCTGAGCAGCAGCGGAAGAAAGAGGAAGAAGAACGCATGCTCGAAAATATTTTCGGGCAGGAATACAGTCCTTCGGTGGAACGTGCCAAAAAATATGTACTTCATATCGGAGAAACCAATACCGGGAAAACCCATCATGCACTTGAAGGTATGAAATCAGCAAACAGCGGTTTATATCTCGCGCCATTAAGGCTTTTGGCTCTCGAGGTATATGATAAATTAAACCGTGATGGTGTACCCTGTTCTTTGAAAACCGGTGAAGAAGAGAAGACGGTTGCCGGTTCACAGCATCTATCCAGCACGGTGGAGATGTTCTACGAAAAGGATTTTTATGACGTCATTGTGATCGATGAATCCCAGATGATTACGGATAAAGACAGAGGCTTTTCCTGGTATAAAGCCATTACCAAGGCAAATGCAAATGAAGTCCATATTATTGGAAGCCGCAGTGCAAAAAGTATGATGCTGCAGCTGCTTGGCGACGCAGATATTGAACTGAATGAATACAGCCGTGATATTCCTCTTGAAGTGGAGGCAAAGGAATTTAAATTCAGTCATGTTCGAAAAGGCGATGCACTTATTTGTTTTTCAAGAAAGAGAGTGCTTGAAACGGCCTCAAGACTTCAGCAGGAAGGGCACTCAGTAAGCATGATATATGGAGCTATGCCTCCTGAAACCAGAAAAAAACAAGTCCAGCGTTTTATAAATGGTGAAACTTCTATTATCGTTTCCACTGATGCCATTGGGATGGGACTTAATCTGCCTATCAGGAGAATTGTGTTCCTGGAAAATGATAAATTTGACGGAACGAAACGAAGGACCCTTACTTCCCAGGAAGTGAAGCAAATTGCCGGGAGAGCCGGCCGAAAAGGACTTTACAATATTGGGAAGGTTGCTTTTACAAAAGATATCAAAAGAATGAAAGCTCTGCTTGAAATGGAAGATGCGCCGGTACACAGCTTTGCGATCGCCCCGACCAATACAGTATTTGAAAGGTTTCAAAGGTATTACCGCGATCTCGGATCATTCTTTGAGCTTTGGGATAAGTTTGAGAGCCCAAGAGGAACAAAAAAAGCGGCATTATCAGAGGAGAGGGAACTGTATGAAAGGATAAGAGGCACTGAAATTGAAGCCAAGCTTGGCTTAATGGATCTTTATGGTTTTCTCCACCTGCCATTCTCTAAAAAAGAAAATGACCTTGTCCGCCAATGGGAAGAATCGATGTATGCCATTATTTACGGGGAGGAGCTTCCAGAGCCCAGAATCAAGAACCGGAACCTCGAAGAGCTGGAATTGACCTACAAGGCGATAGGCCTTCATTTGCTGTTTCTGTATCGGCTAGAGCAGAGGACCGAAGCGTTATATTGGGAACGATTAAGGGAAGAAATCAGCGACCATGTTCACGAAAGATTAAAGACCGATATTAAGGAGCTCTCAAGAAAGTGCAGAAAATGCGGCAAAAAACTGCCTTGGGAACACGAATATCAAATCTGTGATGAATGTCATTCTTCACGCTCAAGAAGAAGGTATCATTACTATAGAAGGTAAATTTTTTTAGCCTGCTCGCATAACAGCAGGCTTTCCCGCTTTCAAAAAAGACAATAAATTTATGAATTTCATCCGTCCCTTTTGAATACATATTCATGGAAAACAACTATGCAGGTCTCAAAGGGGCGGTAAAAATGGCAAGCAGCACACATCAGGCAGAAGTAAACATTCCGATTGAGTCAATATGGAGCTTTGTCAGTGATATTGGGAACTGGGCACCATTAGTGCCCGGATATATTGCACATGAGGTATTGAGTGACAAAGAATCAACCTGGAGCTTCAAAAGCGATATGGGGATTATCAAGAAAAAAATCGAATTAAAAGTGGATATTACGAGCTGGCAGGAGCCAACAAAGGTTACGTTTCAGTTAACAGGACTTAATGAGAAGTTTACGGGACATGGGTACTTTCTTGCGGAGATTGGAAGGAATAAGAAAAATATCATGACAGGATCACTTGATATTTCAGCGGAGGGTATGATGGCTAAAGTTGCCAATTCCTTGCTTAATACAGCTCTTCCTGAAATTACTTCAGAACTGACAGAGGCTGTGGCATTAAAGGCCGAACAGGAATACAGAGAGCATGCAGGTGTATAATTTGCCCCAATGAAAAGAACTCATATATTCTGAGTTCTTTTATTTCGTATATCGATTAGCGTAGCTGGAGGCCACGAATGCTTCCGGCTTTATTTTTGGCTCAAGGCCGATGGATTCGATCCTGGACACCATTTCTTTCACAAATTCCCTGGTTTTATTTCTTTTGCCCGATCCGATGTCCATATGCCCTTCCATTGAGAATGATCCGCCTTTATAAAGGAATGGCAGAACGATTTCAAACATTTTGTCTTTGTAATCCTCTGTAAACAAAGAGACCACTTCTTCAGTCAGTGAGGTTTCATAGGAGATTCGCTCATGAAGATGCAGCATTTTTCTTGGTATAACAGTTTTCCGGATACATGCCCAGGCGCCTTTTCGCTCATTTTGAATCACAATCCCGGTTATAAACACAGTGCGATTGCAATGCACCTGTGAATCTGTACCAATCATCAGCCTGAAGTTCCCATCAGGATTTCGCCTTATAAAAAGTAAGATCCGGTCGAATACCTGCTCAAAAGTCATATTCCTCTCCTGGAGATTTTGAAATTTATATTCAGCATTCACCTATTATCACCACATTAAGTATTTTGTCTCGGAGTATCACTCTTCCACAACCTTTAACTTAAAATGTAATCCTTATTACTGCCATTATATTGAGGGACACTGAACAAGTTGTATATTTTTTAGAAAAAATTGCTGTTGCTGCGAAGAAACAGAAAATGAATGGGAATCTCCATATTGATAAAAGCTAAGGTAAAGAGGAGGTTTGCTTATGAACAAAACACTTATCTTAATACTTAAATTAGCATCAGCCATGATTGCTTTTGCCATAGCGCTTGATTTATTCTTTGATGCGACATTCGCAGATATTCTTTCCTTCAGTATTCTGGTAACAGCCATGTCCTATATGCTTGGAGACCGCATCATTCTTCCTAGGCTGGGAAACCGAAATGCCCTTATTGCTGACTTTTTCTTAGTTTATGCATCTGTTTGGGTGTTTGGGAGTGTGCTGCTTAACAGTTACCTGCAAATCGCTTGGGGAAGTGTCATTGCAGCAGGAATTATCACTTTATCCGAAGTCTTTGTCCACAGATTCCTTGTAAATACTAGGGAATCCAGCCAAGAGAAGGAGAGCAGCCAATCTGCTTTGAATCCACGACTTGCCTATGGGATGGAAATGGCTGAGGAAAGGGAGCCAACAAAGGATTGGGAATAAATTGATATATAGAGTCAGAAGCCCACTGCAGGCCATTTGGTCTAAACCTGGGCTTTTTATTTTGAACCAACCATTTTTTTCACGTTTTTATCCGATAGAATGCTTGCTATTTTGCCGTTAAACACACAATATAAATAAGGACATATTTAATAAAGAACAGGAAAAGAAAGTAGGGTTTTATTTGCAGGAATTTTTAAAACTTGGCATTTCAGGAGAGCTATCTGATATTCTGCTGCAGCAGGGCATCGCTAAGCCAACGCCTATTCAGGCGCAGGCGATTCCAGCTGTTATGGAAGGAAACGATGTTATTGCCCAGGCTCAGACAGGAACCGGAAAAACATTAGCATTTACTTTGCCTATTCTGGAGAAGATGGACCCGAATGCTGTTCAGATTCAGGCTCTGATTATAACGCCGACAAGGGAATTGGCATTACAGATAACAGACGAAGTAATGAAGCTGACGAAAGACAGTGATATAGATGTATTAGCTGTATATGGTGGGCAGGATGTGGACAAGCAGCTCAAAAAGCTGAAAAGGAATGTCCAGATTGTAGTGGGGACACCTGGCCGGCTGCTGGACCATATCAAGCGAAATACCATTGATTTATCACAGGTGGATTTTTTAGTATTGGATGAAGCCGATCAAATGCTGCATATAGGCTTTCTTGATGAGGTTGAGAGAATTATTAAAGAAACGCCTGCCAAAAGGCAGACGATGCTTTTTTCTGCAACTATGCCGGCAGAAATAAGAAAACTGGCAAACAAACACATGAAAGAGCCGCAGTATATCCAAATTGAAAAAACACAGGGGCCAGCCCATTCAGTTAAACAAATAGCGATACATACCTTCGACCGCGCTAAGCAGGGGACGCTGATAGAACTGATTCAAACCCATAGACCATTTTTGGCCGTGATCTTCTGCCGTACAAAACGCAGAGTAACGAAATTATATGAAGTGCTGAAATCGAATGGTTTTGATTGCGATCAGCTTCATGGGGATTTATCACAATCGAAACGCGAACAAGTAATGAAGAGATTCAGAGATGCGGAGATACAGCTGTTAGTTGCTACGGATGTAGCTGCTAGAGGGCTTGATGTCGAAGGGGTCACCCATGTTTATAATTATGATATCCCACTCGATCCTGAAAGCTATGTTCACCGCATCGGGAGAACCGGCCGGGCGGGCATGAAAGGACTGGCCATTACGTTTTATTCGTCTGCAGACAAGCCGCTCCTTGAGGCAATTGAAAAAGGACTGAAAATTACTATTCCTAAGCAAAACATTGGCAATAGCGATATCAAGCCTGAAGCAGCATCTGAAAAAAAGAGGCCGGATTCCAAACGCCAAACCTCCGGAAAGAAAAATGACAGCAGAAAAGGAGGCCAGCCAAAATCAAAAGAAGACAGGTTTTCCCATGAAAAAGGCAGAAAAGGCAAAAGCAGTTCACCTCGAACAGGCCGCACAAAAACTCAAGGGAAAAAGAAGCCTTCTCCCACAGCTTCAAGAAATTCATCCAAAAGACGGGGAAGGTAAAGATATTTGAGGAGGAAAGCAACTTGTTAAAAGAACGGATGGAAAAGCACTTGAAAGAACAGCCCGCTGAACTTTATGAAAAAGAAAAGGAATATGCCCAAAAGCAGGGACTCTTGAATGATGGTCATGAAGCCGGAATCAAGAATCCCGAAGACCGATTTAATGATGCTTATATAGAAAGAGGAGATAAAGAAACAGAGGAAGTTCTCGGACAGGAGCCTGCCGGCTTTTTAAATCAGCCAATAGACTACTTCAAAAATCATAAAAATGAATTTATGTATCTGGAGTCGAAATGGTTTGATCTGATTGGAGCGGATGCCATTTCCTTTGAAACAGATGATGTTTTTGGCAACTATGAAGTAATGCTTGGACTGAAGCTGCCAAAAAAAGCAGAATCAGCTATAAGAGCATTTATAGATGCAAATACTCTTACAGGCACACCAAAATACAGCCTGATGTTCAGCCAGCAGGATGGGCTTTGGGATTTTAATTTTTCGCTGAACGACATTGAAGGCTTTAAAGAGGAACTATCTATACAAGACGCATATCAGTTAGTTTACGAATTCCTTTTTAACCTTGTGTCAGAAGTGGAAGAAACCCGCAATAAGTAAATATTTATAGCCAGATATTAGGATGAACTCTCAATTTTTTGTCCAAACCATGATAAATGTCATGGTTTGGACATGACACCTATGTCTACAAAGCAGTTTGCAAACCCTTTATTATTAAAATTAACGTCATGATGAAGGGAATTAACAAATGACTTCTAAACAAAAACAACTCAACTTAAAAAAACAAATGGCACCTTATGAAAAATCAGATTTAACAAAAAGCATTATGCAACTGGTCAATACGCTGGGACCATTTTTCCTGCTGTGGTTCCTTGCTTATAAAAGCCTGAGCATTTCTTACTTGCTGACGCTTGGCATATCTATAGTTGCAGCAGGCTTTCTTGTCAGGATCTTCATTATTTTCCATGATTGCTGCCACCATTCCTTTTTCAAAAACCGCAAAGCAAACAAAATCATTGGCACAATCACAGGGATCCTGACCGTCTTTCCTTATCACCAATGGCAGCATGACCACAATGTACACCATGCAACGAGCGGTAATCTGGACAAGCGCGGAACAGGAGATATCTGGACACTGACAGTGAAAGAATATCAGGATGCCTCATGGTCGACTCGTGCAGCATACCGCATCTACCGCAATCCGTTCGTTATGTTAGGTTTAGGCCCTATTTATGTATTTTTGTTAAAAAACCGTTTTAACAGAAAAGGGGCAAGAAAGAATGAACGCATCAATACGTATCTTATAAATGCGGCCATCGCCGGTTTGTATGCGTTCATGTGCTGGGCTATCGGGTGGGAAGCGTTCCTGATGGTGCAGGGGCCGATCTTTATGATTTCAGGAGCAGCCGGAATCTGGCTTTTCTATGTACAGCATACATTTGAAGACTCATATTTTGAAGAAGATGATAAATGGGAGTATGTTAAGGCTGCTGTAGAAGGAAGCTCCTTTTACAAGCTGCCGAAAGTGCTTCAGTGGCTTACAGGGAACATCGGGTTCCATCATATTCATCACTTAAGCCCGCGCGTTCCTAACTATAACCTCGAAAGCGCTCATTATAATACAGCTGAACTTCAGAATGTGCCGACGATTACTCTTTCTACCAGCCTGAAGTCACTTCGATTCCGCCTATGGGATGAAGAAGCCCAGGACTTCACCGGGTATGGAGCAGCAAAGCAGTCGGCTGTCAGCAAAAAACAGAGCAGAACTAAAACGGCATCTGTGAAGCCGTAAACTGAATGTATAAGCTGAAGAACAGCTCCTTTGTGATATGATAGCAAAGGAGCTGTTTCATTATTTCATGAATAAAAAGAGGGTACCTCACATGTTAAAAAAATATTTAACTGCATTGAAAAGTTCAGGCATTTCTCCATATATATGGAGTGTATTCAGCATTCTGCCGTTTTATTTCATCTTCAGATCCACATCTAAAATCACCATAGCCATCGGAATTATCCTGACTATACTCTTTTTTATATCACTGCGTTTTGCCTTTATTTCACGGAAATGGCCTGTCTATTTGTGGACTGGCATCTTAATCAGCATATCGATCACAATGACCATTCTCTTTTCATTTATTTATTTTGCATTTTATATTGCTTATTACAATGGCCATATCAAGAACAGAATTGCCTTTTTAACGCTGTATGTCATCCACCTGATCGCAACCACCATCTCCATAAACATTAATTTTGTCACCCAGAAGCCATTATTTCTCGAGCAGATTCCTTTTATTATTATCATCTGGATCAGTGTGATTTTGCTTCCTTTTAACATTCACAATAAGAAAAAGCAGGAAAAGCTTGAGGAGCAGCTTGAGGATGCCAACAAAAGGATTGCGGACCTCGTCAAACAGGAAGAAAGACAGCGGATTGCCCGAGATCTTCATGATACTCTCGGACAAAAATTGTCTCTTATCGGGTTAAAAAGCGATCTGGCCAGGAAGCTCATCAGCAAAGATCCGGACCAGGCAAAGGAAGAGCTTATAGACGTTCAGCAAACCGCCAGAACAGCATTAAACGAAGTAAGGAAGATGGTTTCGCAGATGAGGGGAATCAGGCTGAAGGAAGAGATTATCCTTGTAAAGCAAATTTTAAAGGCGGCTTCTATCGAATTCATCGGGGAAGAAGATATCAAATTAAAAAATGTGTCACTCTTCCTTGAGAATATTCTAAGCATGTGCATGAAAGAGGCTGTAACAAACGTAGTAAAACACAGTAAGGCGACAGAATGCCGCATCAGAATAGAACAAACCTGGAATGAAGTCAGCATTACCGTCCGGGATAACGGGGTCGGCATGAATCCCTCAACAGATGTAGGCAAGGGGTCCGGACTGCTTGGCTTAAGGGAGCGGCTCGACTTTGTCAACGGAAGTCTTGAGATTGTATCTGAGAATGGAACAACGATTATAATGAAAGTACCAACAGTCGTGAAGGAACCAAACAAGGAGGAGAGGGCATGATAAAAATCGTCATAGCTGAAGATCAGCGGATGGTGCTTGGTGCGTTAGGATCTCTGCTAAATCTTGAAGACGATATGGAGGTCATTGGGAAAGCTTCGAATGGAAAAGAGGCCATATCCCTTGTCAAAACTCTTAAACCGGATGTATGCATTATGGATATTGAAATGCCGGAAAAAAGCGGCCTGGAAGCGGCGGAAGAATTAAAAGACTGCGGCTGCAAAGTTATTATTCTGACAACCTTCGCAAGGTCAGGCTATTTCCAGCGTGCCCTCAAGGCCGGTGTAAGAGGTTACTTGTTAAAAGACAGCCCAAGTGAGGAACTGGCTAGCTCTATCAGAAACGTCCTGGAAGGAAGGCGCATCTATGCACCTGAATTAATGGATGATGTTTATGGCGAAGAAAACCCGCTGACAGACCGGGAAAAAGAGGTGCTGGAGCTGATAGCAGACGGCAAGAACACGAAAGAAATTGCCGACCAGCTCAGCATTAAGACAGGTACCGTGCGCAACTATATCTCGGCTATTCTTGACAAGCTCGAAGTTACGAACAGGATTGAAGCCATAACCCAATCCAAAGAGAAGGGCTGGTTTAAATAAAGTGAAACTTCAATCAGTGGGGGTTTTCCTTATCCCCACTAATT
>NZ_NPDG01000011.1:0-6758 GCF_002272225.1 Bacillus sp. 7894-2 | reverse complement strand
CCTCTGAGTCTAGGAGTGGGGGTCTTACTGCCCGTTAGACTGCGATAGAATCTTCAATGAAAAAGGACTGCGGCCTATTAAGGCTTAGCTGTCCTTTTTCATTTTCTTTATTTCTTCCATCACGATAAAGGCAAGATCATCATTTCCGAACAAGGATAGAACGCCAAGCAGAGTCTGATCAGGCACATCGCCTGCTTCTTCTTTAGGAACGGTCAGCTCCAGCGCTTCCTTTAGTGAACTGTTTTCCCCCTGATCCGGATATGCCTTTAAATAGATTTCCTCCGGATTTAAATCGTGATTGATGCACCACTGGGCAAATACGAGGATCATCATTTTCTCTTCGCCCTGATAGTTTTGAATAATTTTTTCTTCAAGCTCTTTACTGTTCATTATCATAAATCCCCTTTTGTATTTATATATTGATTATAAATTTAAAAACATGATTTTTCACCTTTATTTCTTTTTCTTTTGCATATAGAATTTTCAGTAATCCGAATTAATTCGAAATTTATTGTCAATTCGTATTGACAATTAAATAGTAGAATATCATAATATTAGAAAAACTTATAAAAACTTTAACAAATAACTGCACTACTGCCTTGAAGTAGAAAAGAGCGAAAGGCAACCCTTACAAAAACAGCATACGAGTCTTTTTCAATGACTTCAGCTGTTGCTGTTGAGCATCCATATTGGTTGTTGCCGGGAAGCAAGCCCTTTCGTCCACGCTCGGAGGATGACTGGGCGTTTTTATTTACACTCTTTTAAGAGCAGCACGAAGAGCAGGCATTAGGTTTTTAAATCATCTACAGATAGGGAGTTTTGACAAATGACAGAATTTAAAATTGAAATCAACCACACACCTGAGAAAAAACAAAAACCTGCATTTGATAACCTGGTGTTTGGCAAGAATTTTACGGATCACATGTTTGAAATGGATTATACAGCAGGACGGGGATGGCACGACCCAAGAATTGTACCTTACCAGCCGCTTTCTCTTGACCCCGCTGCAATGATTTTCCATTATGGTCAGAGTGTATTCGAAGGGTTAAAAGCCTATCTTACCATTGATAATGAGGTGTTGCTCTTCCGTCCCGAAAAAAATATGGAGAGACTGAATAAATCCAACTCCAGGTTATGTATTCCTGAAATTGATGAAGAGCTTGCTCTTTATGCCTTAAAAGAATTAATTTCAGTTGACCGGGACTGGATTCCGAATGTGGAAGGAACTTCACTGTACATCCGGCCGTTTGTCATTTCAACTGAGCCATATCTGGGAGTTGCTCCATCAGCGAGATACAAATTTATCATTATTCTTTCGCCGGTAGGCGCTTACTATAAGGAAGGCATCAACCCTGTTAAAATTGCTGTTCAAAACGAATACGTGCGGGCAGTAAAAGGGGGAACAGGCACAGCTAAAACCGGAGGGAACTATGCAGCAAGTCTGAAAGCTCAGGAGCTTGCAAGCTTAACAGGATATTCGCAGGTTCTATGGCTTGACGGAAAAGAAAATAAATATATTGAAGAAGTGGGAAGCATGAACATTTTCTTCAAAATTAACGGAGAAGTTGTAACACCAGAACTTAATGGCAGCATCCTGGAAGGAATCACTCGAAACTCTGTACTGGAGTTACTGAAATACTGGAATGTTCCCGTGTCCGAAAAAAGAATTTCCATTGAAGAAATCTATCAGGCACATGCTGATGGCCAGCTTGAAGAAGCATTTGGAACAGGCACGGCTGCTGTTATTTCTCCAATTGGCGAATTCTTCTGGGACAACAAGATTATTGAAATCAATGAAGGGAAAACCGGGGATTTGTCCAAGAAAATCTATGATACACTGACAGGCATCCAAAAAGGAACCGAATCGGATCCATTTGGATGGAGTGTAAAAGTGGAAAAGAAAGAGACAGCAGGAGTTAAATAATTCTTTATTGCAGGATCGGTATCATAAAGCCGATCCTTTTTCTATTTTAGGCATGAAATCCCTCTAAAACGGGAAAATATAGAAAGAACCTATTAAGGAGAGGAGATTAAAAAATGGACAAGATAGAAGTAGGAGAAGTTTTTACAATCAGTGATGAAAATGATCAGGAAATGGAAGTGGAGGTCCTCGCGTCTGCAGAGGTTGATGGCAATCAATATGCTGCTGTCAGCTTTGTCGAAGATCTTGAGGAAGACACAGAAGAAGATATTGATGTGTTCTTCTTAAAACTGGATGAGGATGGCGACTTTACACCCATTGAAAACGACGAGGAATTTAACAAAGTCTCAGCGGTATTCGAAGAGATGATAAACAACGAGGAATAGAAGAGAAGGAAGATTCCTTCTCTTTTTTACATATCCTGGAGAATGATTACGGAAACAGCAGGTGATTCAATGAAAATCTTATGCATCGATGGCGGCGGAATACGCGGTGTTTTTGCCGTAAGCATTTTGAAAGCTCTCGAAGAGGAACTGAAACAGCCTGCAGGCGACTATTTTGATATAATCGCAGGCACAAGCACCGGATCGATCATTGCCTCTTCACTGGTCATGAAAAAAGATATGAGCGAGGTCCTGAAAGGATACGAATCATTCGGGAAAAAGATTTTTGTCAAACAGGCTAAGGTCGGCCTTTTTAAAAGCGTATACAGTGATAAGTATATGCGGCGCTTTTTCCGGAAAGCCTTTGGCGAAACGGAGCTGTCTGATATAAAAAAACCGCTTTTGATTCCAGCTGTCGATGTGACACATGGCAAACCGTTTGTCCACCGTTCCAATTATGGAAGTCCCGGCAACGATAGCCTATCCATGAAGCTTTGGGATGCAGTGCTTTCCTCCTGTTCTGCACCTGTCTATTTCCCGCCGAACAACATCAGCAACAGTTATTTATCCATAGACGGAGGGCTATGGGCTAATAATCCATCACTCGTTTGTATTACGGAGGCTATGCATCACTTCAGGATGGAGCTGCAAAACATAAAAATCCTTTCGCTTGGAACCGGTCTTCAAAAAATTGATTTTACGATTGATCATGATAAATATTGGGGTGTAAAGCATTGGCTGCCATTCCAGCTCCCGTCCATGAAAGTGACACCCAAGCTATTGGACCTGGCTCTTCATTTATCGTCCGAATCAGTTACCTACCATTGCAAACATCTCCTCGGAGAAAATTACCTGCGCATTAATGAAGAGCTGGGTGAAGAAATGCCATTTGACGAAATAAAGTTTGTGGAAGAATTGATTATACTCGGGGAGAAGGTCTATAAGGATCGGCGGGAGGAAATTAAGAAGTTTTTACTTTCATGAAAAAGGAGCAGGGAATTTTCCTGCTCTTTTCTCATTTTGTATGCATCACAGAATAATACTTTACAGGCTCTGTTGTCTTTTGAAGAACTTCAGCAATCGTTCCAGTGAGGCTGTATGGCCCCTTTGCGTCATGGCCGGCTTCCCAGATCATCATTCCGCCAAATCCGTGATTTAAAGCCAGGATGGTTTTCTTTTTCATGGTGGCGGATCCATTATAGTAATAGCTGATGCCATTCATGCTGATTCTATCTTTTGCTGCATTTTCAGGATTATTGTTTATGACGGCCTGATAGGATACCGGCTTAACGGCGGGATCCTCCGGCTGAGCATAAAGCGGAACACCCAGAACCAGCTTATCCTTGGAAATCCCTTGTGAATCAAAAAGGCTGCTCCAATAATTGGCGATATTCTCTGTAAAGGAATAGGGAGAAAGATTAGCGGCATTGTATCCCCCATCCCACTGGCCGTCATATGCCATGATATTCACATAATCAACCTTCCTGAACATGTCGGGCTCATACACAACATATCCGCTCTCTGTACCTGTTACACTATGAACCTTGGCATGAACCGCAACAGACAGCTCCTTGCCGTTTGCATGGAGCACTCCGCTCAAATGATTGATAAAAACAGCCAGGAATCTTGCATCCTCCTTTGAACGCGGATGCTCAAAATCAATATCAATTCCGTCAAGGTTTTCCTTATTAACCAGCCCCGAGAGTTCTGTTACCAGCCTGTTTCTCGAGGAGTCTTCCGCTATTGCCTGTTTAAAATAATCATAGGATTCCCCGCCATTTATATGAAACCATCCCCCCACAGCCAGGAATGCCTTCACATCTTGCTTGTGAGCATTCGACACCACTCTCTGCAGATTATTCCGCGCAGTCTCACCATTAAAAGAAATGCTTCCGTCTTTCTCAGGATGAGCAAAAGAAAAAATGACATGTGACAAATTTGAATAATCGATCGAAGCGGGATCGCGATAATCCTGGACATAACCCATCAGCACTTTTTCCGGGATCTCTGAAAACTCCGGAGTCTCTTTTGGAACAGGAAGTTTGTCAGATTGGGAAGCAGGGGCAGGCTGTTTAATAGACTGGAGTCCGCTTTTGTTTTTTGTATAATAAATGCCGGCTGCGAATCCGCCGAAAAAAATAATAGCAATCATGATCAAAACTTGATATTTTCTCTTCACTTCTAGAAAACCTCCATCTTTCAATCCTTTAAAAGTGTAACAAAAAAGGGAAGATGGAGGGGGTGGTAATTTATTGCTGACATTCCATTCCGGCATATAACAATAAACTTTTAATAAATATATGATTCTCATCACATTACGATCTTCCTCCACATGGTACATTCCTTATAAGCACTAGTAACAGCCTAGAAAAAGGAATGATATAGGAGGAATTGTACAGTGAGCGAATTAATTAATAACCGTGAGCATCCGGACCATCATAACCATTCTATTCATAGCAGTGATGATGCAGCTGTTCATCCTAAACCGGAAGAACAGCCAGGACATCCCATTCATACTTTCACCCGGGAGAATAAAGCAATTGATAAGCATTTGAGAGAAAATGTTAAGGTCCATCTCGAGGCGTTCATCCAGGAAGATCATGAGGATAATGTTTATGCTCTATTAGAAGACTTCATCCTGCTCCTGGATCTTGATAAGCATTACAGCCGAAAGGAAAATCTGCTTTTCCCTTACCTGGAGAAATACGGAATTTATGGTCCAACCAATAATATGTGGAGCATCGATGACTTTATCAGGGATGGCATCAAGGAAGCCAGGAACCTTCTCACCCAATACGAGGGGGACAAGCAAAAGGTCATCAATGCAGTCCGTTTCGTTTTCAATGAAGTCAGTGCCATGATTTACAGGGAGGAAAATATTCTTTTCCCAATGGCTTTAAAAAATCTTACAGAAGATGAATGGGTAAAGATCGCACATGAAAGCGACGAGATTGGCTTCTGTCTGACCGGCCCTGAAAAGGAATGGAAGCCTGAACGGAAAGGGATTGACGGGAATGCCATATCAGAAGGCTACATCAAAATGGAAACCGGCATTTTGTCCTTAAAGCAGCTGGAGCTGTTATTTAATCACTTGCCTGTTGATATCACCTTTATTGACCATGATGACGTTGTCCGGTATTTCTCTCATGGCAAGGAAAGAATATTTGCCAGGACAAAAGCCGTGATTGGGCGAACCGTTCAGAATTGCCATCCGCCCCGCAGTGTACATGTAGTGGAGGAATTGCTGAAGGATTTCAAGGAAGGACGAAAAGACGCTGAAGATTTCTGGATCAAATTCAGAGATAAATATGTTTATATCCGTTATTTTGCCGTACGGGATGCTAACGGGGAGTATATGGGAACCCTTGAATTCACACAAAACATCAGTCCCATACAGGAAATCGAGGGAGAGAAAAGGATTCTTTCTTAATCAAAAAAAGCTAAGAGCTTGATGCTCTTTAGCTTTTTTTGATTTTTGATGGATTATTAACCTTGTATAAAACAGGTTCTTCGATAATGAATTCTTCGTCACAGTCTTTCCCTTTAGGCAATTTCTTTTTAACTATTTTCCCATCGAATTCGAGGCTTTCACCCGGCTGAAGTTCAAATTTCTTCAACGTTTTCGAATGAGAACACCAGCCAAGCCCGACTTCAATCGGTTCGTCCTCCTGAATGATAAGATCTTCAAGTATGATGACTTCATCATTGGCTTCATTGAAATGGTTCCAGCTCAGGGCAAGCTGCTTAACTTTAGCTGTAAAGTGAACCTTTTCTGCCGGCAGCTCCAATGCAGGCTGTTTTTCCTTTTTGGCTTTTTTGGCTGCCGGTCTATCACTTTTGCTGTTTTCAGCAGATTTCTTTGTTACCCCCTCAGACTTCTCTGCATCTTTTTTGGAAGCTTCCGTTTTAGATGAAGCTGAGGAGATATCCCCAAAATCAGCAGCCAGTGCTTTTCCAAAGCTTGGGGACTGCATCTCTTTAAGATAAGCAGGATGTATGCAGCTCAGATTTCCATCCTGAAACTCTATTATAATCGTGTGAAAATCACCAGACTCTCCGTATGTCTGATACCCTTTAACCGTAACAAGACGCTGCTGTGTTTTTTCTTTATACCAGAATTCCTTTTTAACTTCCCTTGTAGTTGATAATCCCCATTCCCTGACTTTCTCTTCATAATGAGCATCATCCTGAAACGTTTCATAATGACCCACTGGAGGGAAATAAGCTGTATTGTTTGAGTCTTCTATATGAGGCAGAGTAATAGCCAAACCGTCCACATCCTTTCAACATTATTTTAATTGCCATAAATGATAAAATCAAAAATGAGGGAGGGTTTTTGAAATAACTTTTGAATATAGTTAATAAAAAAGGCTGTTTTTCGAAGATTGTTGTTTGCTAATGGATTATGCCCGTTGATTTCCGCTGCAGGCACTTGCTTTCCGCGGGGCGGGCGC
>NZ_NPDG01000010.1:0-82206 GCF_002272225.1 Bacillus sp. 7894-2 | reverse complement strand
GCAGGACATTGAATAAGCTTCCTCGAATGACCACCGCACGAAGGAAATGCGTCAGTATTTTCGAGGATCAAGTGCCCTCCGCTCCAATCAACTCAGCAAATTATACTCAGTTACTCAGTTATGTAAAAGCAACAAATTTTACGAAAACAGCCTTATAAAACAACAGTTTACTGTAAAGGAGTCTATAAGATGAAGACATTCAAAGACAGAAATGACGTTCCGCTGAATGAGAAATGGAATCTGGAAGACATATACTCCAGTTTGGAACAATGGGAAGAAGATTACAAGCTTATTGAACAACTGGCCGATAAGCTGAAAACCTTTGACGGACAGATTCACGATGGCAACTCCCTTTATCAATACCTTGAAAAAAAAGAAAAACTCTCTTACATATTTAATAAGCTGTATGCCTATGCGATGCTGAAAACCGATGAAGACACAAGAGTAACAGATTCGCAGGCCTATGTAGATAGGGCAAAGCAATTAAGCGTCAAAGTCAGTTCTTCCACATCCTTTTTTATGCCTTACCTCTTAAGCCTGGATGAAGAAACCCTAAAAGGCTATATTGCTGAAGAAAAGGGCCTGAAATACTTTGAAGAGGACCTGCTCGAATCCTTCCGTTATAAGCCGCATGTCCTTAATAAGGACAAGGAAGAAGTTCTATCACATCTCGGCGAAGCACTTTCCGTTCCCAGCCATACTTTTGGAATGATGAATAATGCAGATATAAAGTTTGGTGATGTAACAAAAGAGGATGGCGAGAAGGTTGAACTGACGCGGGGGATGTATGCGAAAATCATGGAAGAAGAAGACCGGGAAAAGAGGAAAGAAGCCTATAAGGCTTATTACCAGCCTTATGTGCAGCTGAAGAACTCCATTGCTTCCACCCTTTCTGCCGCAATAAAAAACAATGTCACCATGGCCAAAATCCGCAATTATCCTTCAGCACTTGAAAAAGGACTATTCGGTGATCAGGTGCCAAAGGAAGTGTATGTCAATCTAATTGAGACGACTAAAAAGAATATCGGGGCAATGCATCGGTATACTGCGATTCGCAAGGAACAGTTAGGCGTTGACGAGTTGAGGCAATATGATTTGAGCGTTCCTTTAGTAAAGGGAGTCAAACCTGAAATATCCTATGAAGAAGCTTATGACACCATGTGTAAAGCGCTCGAGCCTCTTGGGGATGATTATATTTCTATTCTGAAGGAATTTAAGTCTGGCCGCTATATTGATGTGCATGAAACTCCAGGGAAGCGGTCAGGTGCTTATAATCTCGGCATTTATGGAGTTCATCCTTATATCCTCCTGAATCACCGTGATGATCTGGACAGCCTTTTTACACTTGCTCATGAATGCGGGCATGGTGTCCACAGTAAGCTGAGCTCACAGCACCAGCCGCAGATCACTGCCCGTTACAGCATCTTTGTGGCGGAAGTGGCTTCCACAGTGAACGAAGTACTCCTGATTCATTATCTGCTGAACACGGAGAAGGATAAAGATGTCCGCAGGCATCTCCTTAATCATTTTATTGATCAGTTTAAAGGAACCTTCTTCACTCAAGTTATGTTTGCTGAGTTTGAGATGAAAACCCATGAATTAGCGGAAAAGGGAGAGCCGCTTAACGCTGAAGTCTTCAGCATGATTTATGAACGTTTATTCCGCGAATATAACGGGGATGACATTGTTTTTGATGAAGAGGTGAAATTCGGCTGGAGCAGGATCCCTCATTTTTACCGTCCATTTTATGTGTATAAGTACGCAACCGGATTTGCGTCTGCCATTCATTTGGCAGCGAAAATTCTTGAAGGAGACAAGGAAACGCTGCAAAACTACCTCGAGTTCTTAAAAAGCGGAAGCGCCGATTATCCGCTTGAGCTGCTAAAGAAAACCGGAGTGGATCTGACTTCTCCATATCCTATTGAAAACTCCCTTCGGAAATTTAGAGATCTTGTAGAAGAATTCGGAAACCAATAGAAGGATTGGGCCTGTTTCTTGATAAAGAAACAGGCTTTTTTACAGTCATAATGAAAAGAACAGCATGCTGAAATACAATTAATGGACAGGATGAAATATTCCTGCAATAATTGATGCAAACTTTAATTAAAACGAAGAGAGAGCAAATATAATTGTGAAGGATGAAAGGATGAAAGTACTTCTGGCAAGCCCGAATTTTCACCAGGCAAGAGGAAACACAGTTACTGTTCAGCGTATATCCGATAACCTTAATAAGCTGGGCATTGAGACTGACATAATCAATATCACAGACGGCTGCAAATTATCCAGACTGCCAAAAGCCGATATTGTGCATGGCTTTAACGCTTATCGGTTTGGCCAATTTATTAAGGGGATTGGTGAAAAGCCTGAAAGATATGTCGTAACCATGACCGGCACTGATTTAAATATCGACCTTCATGATCCGGTTAAGAAAAGCGAAATCAGTCAAACCATTATCAATGCCGAAGCTGTACATGTATTTGATGAAGAAGCTAAGCATGTACTGGCAGGTGCAGTTCCTGAAGCAAAAGATAAAATCAATGTTATCCATCAAGGTACTGTAATATTTTCTGAAACTGGAGCCGACTATAAAAAAGAACACGGCACTTTTTTATTTTTGCTGCCTGCAGGAATCCGCAAGGTGAAGAATATTCCTTTTGCCATAGAAAAACTTAAAGCGTTATATGAAAAGAATCACCGAATCCGTCTTTGGCTGGCGGGCCCTGTTATTGAAGAAGAAGAGGGAAATATTATAAAGACTCTCACTGAAAAAAATAAAGAATGGGTTCAATATCTTGGCCAGATCCCGCATCACCATATGGGAGAGCTATACAGGCAAGCGGATGCCGTATTGAACACATCCCATTCTGAAGGCCAGCCTGCCGCCATTTTAGAAGCAATGGGGTATAGCCTTCCAGTTCTTGCAGCCAATAACCTGGGCAACCGGAATATCATTTCACATCAGGAAACCGGCTTAATCTATACTAATCCGGTCGAATTTCTTGATAATGCAGACAAACTAGTGAATAATAACAAATTGAGGATTAAATTGGGGCATGCTGCCAAACTCTACGTGGAGGGCAGTCATTCTTCGGAATATGAAGCCAAAACACTTCAAAAAATTTACGAAACCATCCTAGAAAAGTCCCCAAGCAAACAATGATTGAGCAAGGAGTGAGAACTATGTCGAGAGAAGAAATCGTAAAATTAACTTCTTTATCAACAAAAGGCGGCTGAGGATGCAAAATTGGTCCTGAAGACCTGGCGCAGGTTCTGCGTCATTTGCCTAAGTCTGTACCTGACCCCAACCTCCTGGTAGGATTGGATACATCGGATGATGCAGGCGTATATAAAATAAATGATGAAACTGCCCTTGTGCAGACACTGGATTTCTTCACTCCTATCGTTGACGACCCATACATGTTCGGTCAAATCGCCGCAGCCAATTCGCTGAGTGATATTTACGCTATGGGCGGCAAGCCTATAACCGTCATGAATATTGTAGGGTTCCCTATCAGCAAATTGGATAAAGGCATACTTGCAGACATTCTGGCTGGCGCATCCGATAAAGTGAAAGAATCCGGTGCTGTTTTAGTTGGAGGGCACTCCATTGACGACCAGGAGCCAAAGTTTGGCTTATCTGTGACAGGAACCGTACATCCTGAACGGGTAAGAACAAATGCAGGAGCCAAACCTGGCGACAAACTAATCTTAACCAAGCCAATTGGCGTAGGCATCCTTACTCAAGCAATTAAGAGGGATATGCTGGATCAGGAAGGCATTGACCGTGTGATGGAAGTCATGGCTGCTTTAAATAAAGAGGCAGCTGAAGCTATGGATAACTACCAGGTTAATGCATGCACAGACATTACTGGTTTTGGACTTCTTGGCCATGCCATGGAGATTGCGGAAGGAAGCGGCACAGGGATAACTGTTGAAAGCACAGCCGTGCCTATTCTTCCAAAAACCAGGGAGCTTGCTCAGCAGAACATTATTCCCGGTGGCTCCAAAAAGAATCATAAATGGCTCTCCGGACGTATTCAATACGAAAATATTGATGACGTAGACCAAGTGATTCTATGTGATGCTATAACATCAGGAGGACTTTTAATAACCGTTCCTGAATCAGAAGCTGAACCACTCCTAAATGACCTGAAGGAAAAAGGAGTCGAATGGGCTTCCATCATCGGAACAGTCACAGATCAGAATCCCGGAAAGATTACGGTGATCTAAAAAGGACTCGAATAGAGTCCTTTTTTACCTTTACTAAAAAAACAGAATAAGGAAGTGCTAACATGAAAAAATTCTTAATGCTCCTGACTATCTTCTCAATAATGCTTCTGTCAGCCTGCAGCGGAAATGAAACAGATAACACAGATAAAAATGGAAAAGATCAATCGAAAGAAAAGTTCACTATTGGGGTCATCCCTGTTCAAACAGAGGGATCGATGGAAGCTGCCATGGAGAAACTGCAGTCAACCTTATCTGAAAAACTCGATCGGGAAGTAGCTGTCGAAGTTTATCCGGATTACAACGGGGTAGTGGAAGCCATGAACTACGATAAAATTGATATGGCCTATTTCGGCCCGTTAACATATGTTGTGGCCCATGAAAAGAGCGGAGCAAAAGCCATCATTACACAGCTGATTGATGGAGAGCCATTCTATTATTCCTATATCATCACCCACAAGGACAATCCATGGAACTCACTTGAAGATTTACTGAAAAACAGCAGTGATTCTGACTTTGCTTTCGGTGATATCAATTCAACTTCAGGATCCCTTATCCCATCCATAGAATTAAAGGACCGTGAAGTTTACCAATCAGAGGATGAACACAGCTTTAAATCCGTCCGATTCACGGGTTCACATGATGCCACTGCATTAGCAGTTCAAAATAAACAGGTGGATGCCGGTGCGATCGACAGCGCCATTTATAATCAATTAGTGGAATCAGGAAAAGTAGATGGAGAGCAGATTAAAACGATCTGGAAATCAGAAAAGCTTTTCCAGTACCCTTGGGCTGTACATGAAAACACCGATGAAGAAACAATTAAAGCATTGAAGGAAGCATTTCTTGCTATTGAAGATCCCGAAATTCTGGATGCATTCGGTGCAAGCGGATTTACTGAAGCAAGCAACAAAGATTATGAAAGCATCCGTCAGGCTGCCCTAAAAGAGGGACTTATTAAAGAATAGGGCTGATAAGATTGTGGTTTAAAAAACGCAGCATATTAACATATACCGTATTGGCTTTATTTATTTTTCTAAGCATGAAGCTGACAGAATTCGACTTAGCGAAATTCAGAGACTTCCGCAACATGATTGATTTCCTGTCCCATTGGTTCCCGATGAATTTTTCTCTCCTTCCAAGGATACTGGAAGACAGTCTGGAAACCTTGGCCATGGCATTTCTGGGAAGCTTCTTCGGGCTTATTATCGGTCTTCCGTTAAGCTTTATGGCCGCCAAAAACACTTCCGGCTCAAAGTTTGTTTACCATATAACCCGAGTCGGCCTCAGCTTTGTCCGATCCATTCCTGAAATTGTTTTTGGTTTGATTCTTTTGACAGCTCTTGGGCTTGGTCCTTTTCCGGCTGTCCTGGCCATTATGTTTCATAATATTGGGGTTCTGGGAAAACTGATCTCAGAACTCATTGAAGCATCCGATCCCGGCCCGCAGGAGGCCATGAAAGCAGTTGGGGCAAAGAGCTGGTTTGCTTCCCTGTTCAGCATTCTGCCTCAAATATGGCCAAATGTATTGTCAAATTACTTCTACCGGTTTGAGGTTGCCATAAGGACTTCCCTTATCTTAGGCTTCATTGGCGGGGGAGGAATTGGCCAAAGACTTTTTAATGATTTTAAAACCTTCCAATACAATTCAGTTTCGCTCGATGTCCTGGTGATTATGATCATCGTGATTCTAGTGGACCTTTTTGGAAGCTATGTCAGGAACCGAGTGATATAAAGGAGGCCGGAAATGCTTGAGATTCGAAATATAACTGTCCGTTATCCCGGCATGAAGCATCATGCGCTTAATTCAATAAATCTGACGATACACCCTGGAGACTTTGTTTGCGTGCTAGGTAAAAGCGGTGCCGGAAAATCCACGCTGATCCGCTGTCTAAATGGCCTGCAGTCCCCTTCATCAGGGGAAATCCTCTGGGATGGCCAATCCTTTTCTGCACTTAGTGATGAACAGCTTCGGATAATCCGCAGGGAGATGGGCATGATCTTTCAGCACTTTAATTTAGTTCCGCGATTGACTGTCCTGCAAAATGTTCTGACAGGCATGTTCGGCTACAGGAGCAGTTTTAAGAACCTCATTGGCTGGTTTACAGAGGAAGAAAAAGCTCAGGCTAAACAAGTCATTGCAGAGGTGGGCTTAACCGACTTTGCAGACCGCAGGGTTGAGCATCTTAGCGGAGGGCAGAAGCAGAGAGTCGGTATTGCTAGGGCTCTCCTACAAAAGCCAAGGTTCCTTCTGGGAGACGAGCCTGTTGCCAGTCTGGATCCTGGAACTTCAGACCGGATCTTCAGCCTGCTGCAGGAGATGCATAACCGGCATGGTCTGCAAACCATCATTAATGTCCATGATGTTCAATTGGCTAAACGCTACGCAACCCGGATTATTGCTTTAAAGGATGGGGAAGTTGTTTTTGATGGTAACCCGGAACAGTTTACAGATGATATGTATGTATTTACATATGATGCAGAAAGTTATATAGAAAAATCATATATCCGATCAACTTAAGAACAGGAGGCAGAAGAATGGCCAATTGTCCATGAGTAGTGGATAGCTCGAACGTCGTGTACGTTTCGAACGACCCAGACATCAAGTTATTTAATGCCGGACATCCATCGAAGAAAACAGTGACACTGACTTTTGACGATGGGCCGGCAAGAATTCTTCCGGAACTATTGGATATATTGAAGAAAGAAAAGGTTCCAGCTGTTTTCTTCTGGCAATCAAGGCTTTTATACCCCGGTCGTCCGTGGAAAAGAGTTCTCGAAGAAGGCCATCAGTTAGGAACACATTCTTCAAAGCATTCCAATTATGCTAAATTGACTCCAAGTGAACAAATCCAGGACCTAAGGAGCAGCAAATTAAAGATTGAATCCATCACAGGCCAGGAAGTGAAGCTATTCAGGCCCCCATTTGGACAGTATAATGAACATACCATTGCTGCAGCGAAAGAGCTCGGGCTCTCCACCATATTGTGGAGAATCTCGTCCATGGACTGGGAACTCAAAGAAGAGCCTGAACAAATTATCACAAACGTTTTAGAGAACCTGGAAGACGGAGCAATCATTCTATTGCATGAATTAAGCCAGACTGTCGAAGCCCTGCCTGAGTTAATTGCTGAGATTAGGGGGAAAGGCTACGAATTCAGTTTGCTGTAAATAGTATCCTCTCTGAGGGTACTTTTTTTTGTGTAAAGAAGTATTATTTTTAAAAGCCGTTTTATATATATTGTTAGGTAGGATTCCTATAAGGGGGAGCGAAAGCTTGTTTACTAATATTGTGACTGCAAACGGGACACTAAATGACCGTTACATTTTAAGGAGAGAGAATTTATATCAGGGCTCGAACGGCCGGTTTGTCGAGCGCTTTTTTATTGATGAAACCAAGAGCTATATTTTTAAACCTCTTACAAACAATACTCAGCTTGGAAAAGAAGTATGGATTTTCGAAAATGTATTGGCAGAACTGCCGCTAAAGTTTCCAAAAATCCTGTCGTATTCCGTTCAGACCACACTAAGCAATAATTGGATTATCTTAGAGGATCTTGGCACCATCACACATACTTTTGATTCTAAGATTGCACTTGAACTAACTGCATTAATGGCCAAATGGCACTCTTTACCCGCCGAGCGGTTTTCCAATACAAAGCTGAGTGGCCCTAAACCGGCTATTGAGGAAATGGCGAACCATATTCTGCAGAACAAAGAGAAGGTTTTTACTATTTTCAGGTTACACAATATTTCAGAACGATTAGGAAGCATCCTTTTCAGTACATTTACCTCTAAACCCTTTTCTGCTGTGAAGGTTCTTTGCCATGGGGACTTGCATCAGGGGAATTTTGGGTATGCGGCCGGTAAAACGGTGGTTCTGGACTGGGAACATTGCCACTTAAACATACCTTATTGGGATTTATTTCATTTAATCGATATGTCACATCCTGATTTCCCTAAGCCTGATGACCACACTTTACGAAATAAGATTCTGGACTGTTATTGCGAGGAATCCCAAATCCCAGTTCCTGACAGGGTGAAATTCAAACAGGACTACTATTTATTTTCAGCTGTTTTTTCAGTTTGGATGATGCTGTTAATCCAATTAGATTTGGACAATCAGAGTGCGAAATGGACTTCCGAACAGCTGTCGAAGCAATTAAAAGAAACAATACGCAATCTTGTTGAATGTGCGGAAGAAATCATTTAGAAAGAAAGTAAGTTCAAGCTAATTGACAGAAATCAGCTAATATGATATTTAAATATTGTTTAGCACTCTAAAGGTTTAAGTGCTAATGCAATAAAGAACGGTAAGGGGAGAGACTAACATGGAAACGAAACAGTTTCAGGCAGAATCCAAGAGATTATTGGAAATGATGATTAACTCCATTTACTCTCAAAGAGAGGTGTTCCTGAGGGAGCTTATTTCCAATAGCAGTGATGCCATCGATAAGATCTACTACAAAGCACTTACAGACGATTCTTTAACGTTTGACAAAGACAGTTACTACATAAAAGTCGTTCCTGATAAAGAGAACAGGACATTAACAATCAAAGATACCGGCATTGGCATGACGAAGGAAGAACTGGAAAACAACCTGGGTGTCATCGCCAAAAGCGGTTCTCTCGCTTTTAAGAGAGAAAATGAGATTAAAGATGGCCATGATATTATTGGCCAATTTGGAGTAGGATTTTATGCTGCTTTCATGGTCGCAGATGTTGTAACAGTGATCAGCAAATCACTTGGCAGTGACCAGGCCTACAAATGGGAATCCCATGGTGCTGACGGTTATACGATTGCACCATTTGAAAAAGACGCGGTCGGTACTGAAATTATATTAAAAATTAAAGAAAACACAGAAGATGAAACCTATGATGAATACCTTGAGGAGTACCGTTTAAAGTCGATCATAAAAAAATACTCTGATTTCATCCGCTATCCTATTAAAATGGATGTTAAGTTAAGTAAGCCTAAAAGTGATGCCGAAAACGAGTATGAGGAAAATATTGAAGAGCAGACCATAAACAGCATGGTCCCAATCTGGCGAAAGAATAAAAGTGAACTGACAGACGAGGATTACGAAAAGTTCTATCAGGAAAAGCATTATGGCTTTGACAAGCCGGTAAAGCATATCCATATAAGTGTGGATGGTACAATCCGCTATAATGCGATTTTATATATTCCTGAAAATATTCCATTTGATTATTACTCTAAAGAATACGAAAAAGGCCTGGAGCTTTATTCGAATGGCGTTTTAATCATGAATAAGTGTGGAGACCTTTTGCCTGATTATTTCAGTTTTGTCAAAGGGATGGTGGACTCTGAAGATTTATCCCTTAACATCTCAAGGGAAATGCTCCAGCATGATCGGCAGCTGAAGCTTATTGCGAAAAACATTAGCAAAAAAATAAAAAATGAGCTCCAAAGTCTCATGAAAAATGAGAGGGAAAAATATGAACAATTTTACAAGTCATTTGGAAGACAATTAAAATACGGTGTATACAGTGATTTCGGAACCCATAAAGAAACACTCCAGGATTTATTGATGTTCTATTCTTCAACAGAAAAGAAATTGGCATCACTCGATGAATATGTATCCCGAATGAAGGATGACCAGAAATATATTTATTATGCTGCTGGTGAGTCATACGAAAGAATCGAAAAGCTTCCACAATCCGAACTGGTGGCGGATAAGGGTTATGAAATTCTGTACTTTACAGAGGATATTGATGAGTTCGCCATTAAAATGCTGATGTCCTATAAAGAGAAGGAATTTAAGTCAATCTCAAGCGGCGATCTCGGCATAGAGAATGAGGAAGAAAAGATAACCGAATCAGAAGAAAAAGAGCATAAGGAATTGTTCAGCAGCATGAAGGAGATTTTAGCAGGAAAAGTAACTGATGTCCGCATTTCCAAAAGACTTAAAAGCCATCCGGTTTGCCTGACTGCAGATGGCGAAGTCACCATTGAAATGGAAAAGATACTCAGCAGCATGCCTGACAATCAAAATGTTAAAGCAAACAAGGTACTGGAAATCAATTCAAGCCATGAGGTGTTCCAGGCTTTAAAAAATGCAATGGAAAATGATAAGGAAAAGTTAAGTCTCTATACAAACCTCCTATATAATCAGGCCTTGCTGATTGAAGGCCTGCCAATCAGCGACCCTGTGGAGTTTACGAATGATATCTGCAAAGTTATGGTCTAATAAATATACAAACAGCCCGATTCCATTGGGCTGTTTTTTGTTATTTACTTAACAACTCCAAGGAATATTTTATGTACTAATAAACACACTAAGCAATAATGGAGTGCTATGTTTTTACGCTGAAATTTATGTCTTGATCTGTACTATACTACTCTTGACAAAAGTACAGCCTCGATAATATTGAAAACTCCCAGCAACTATTCCACCTGGTGGAAGGTTAACAAATACATTCTAAAATCGGGAAGGAGATAAACATGTCAGTTTTCGTTTACCAATCATTTGAAGTGAAGCAGGATAATTTCGTTGAAGCTCTAAAAAATCTGAGGATGATCCAAAGCTATCGGAACGAAAATTACCAGCACAAGGTTGAGCTGTTATCGCCAATTTCAGGAGATGATCATACATATGCTTTCCTGTCCACTTATGAGGGCCTTGCAGAGATGGAATTGCAAAACAAAAAGATGTTTGAAGATGAGGAATACAAAAAGCTGATTGAGCAATTTTTCCTCGAGGATATTGTGCAGGGAAGCATGCACACTCAGCTGTTCCGATCTGTAACTGGATTAAAGAGCGACAGTTCCGAGAAAAAGAAATAAGGTTTTTTGGCAATTTTCCATGTGGCATCGAAATGGAAGCCGATCATCATCTGAATCGGCTTATTTTTTTGCCAGTATGTGATGGAAAGAGGGAGGTACAACATGGATTTTTTTCTGCCAAGCGGCAATTCCTCGAAAAAAAGTGAATCAGGTGATTTAAAATGGTGGCAATTATCACTGATTGGTGTGGGCTGCACCATCGGGACCGGATTTTTTCTGGGTTCTGCCATCGGAATCAAGATTACCGGACCAGCTATTGTATTTTCATTTATATTAGCAGCTATCGGAACTTATATAGTCTATAATCTTTTAGCTAAGATGACTGCAGAAGACCCTCAGGAAGGATCTTTCTGCTATTATGCCAATAAAGCGTATGGGAAGTGGGCAGGATTTAGCTGCGGCTGGAATTACTGGTGCTCAAATATATTAATTATGGGGAGCCAGTTAACCGCTCTATCCATATTAACGAGATTTTGGCTCCCGCATGTCCCGCTTTGGATTTTTGCAGCGGGCTATGCCATTCTTTCGATTATTGTAGTCCTAACAGGAAGCAAGGGCTTTGATAAGGCAGAAAACCTCTTTGCAGTTATTAAAACTGCTGCTATCATCATGTTTATCATCCTGGCTTTTGCTGCATTGGCAGGGATAATGGATGGAGATGTCAAACATCCGGGATTCCCGGGGTCTGCCGGTGACTGGTTTCCAGAGGGCTTTAAAGGCTTTTGGTCATCTTTAATATATGCGTTCTATGCATACGGAGGAATAGAAGTAATCGGGCTGATGGCTACCAGATTAAAGAAGAAAGAAGATGCCCCAAAAGCCGGCATTATTATGCTGATCGTCCTTGTCATCATATATGTCATTTCCCTTGGCTTAGCTGTTTACATGGCTTCACATGGGGAATTTAATGAAAAAGAAAGTCCGTTTGTGACTGCCATGGAACATTATAACCTGGACTTTTTCCCGCACGTTTTTAATGCAGCCATCATCATTGCCGGCTTCTCTACAATGACAGCTTCACTGTTTGGAGTAACATCATTGCTGGTTACCCTGGCAAATGATGGCGATGCACCAAGTCTTTTTTCAAAAAGGATAAAAAAGTGGAAGGACCTGCCGCTGCCATCGCTCGCACTTGCAACAGCCGGTTTAATTGCATCCATTGTAACAGCTCTGCTTTTGCCAGGGAAAATTTATGAATACATTACCACTGCTGCAGGAATCATGATTTTATTCAATTGGTCTTTCATCATTATTTCTGCGCTGCGGATATTGGAGAACAAGATATTTGGGAAGCTCCTTGCCATTTTTGGACTGATCCTGATCCTTGCTGCGGTCAGCGGAACATTACTTGAAAAATCAATTAGGTTTGGTTTTTTCGTAAGCTTACTTTTCGTTGCAATAATAGCGATTGCAGCTCTGATTATGCAAAAGGCAGTATGGAAGAACGAAGGAAAAGGAACCTGTTAAAAACAAACACCAAATGTCTGGTGTTTGTTTTTTGATGGATGGAAGAACGAAGGAGGGAAGGCGATAGATTACTTTAGGTACGGAGCCAGTTTCTGAATAATTTGATTCAGCTTTTCAGTATTTCTTTCATACATTTTCTGTGCACTTTTTGAATCAGTCTGCAATGAAAATATCTCCAGGTCCGCTGCACACTTCTTAATCATGGCCAGAAGCAGAGGACGCTGTTCGGGTGCAGGAACCTTAATTGAATCATCATATACATCCACAGTTAAATCACCAAAAGAATCAATTTGTCCCAAAAAAATATTTTCCTGAGCGAGGCCTAATTTCTCGATCTCAGCTTTCAGCCACTTTTGGTTTTTTCCTGACCCGGCCAATGGATCGTTTAGAATATTACCATCCATAATAACCGTTTGCGGTTCTTTTTCCTGAGGCAGGTTCAGTTGAAGATCTTTTGGAGTGAGCGGCTGGTTTTCCTTCTTCAGCATGATGCTAAGGTCGCCACGAGGCTCCAGAACTGCAAACTCCACATCGGCTGCCTTAAAGACATTTTTTTGTCGGAGCAGGGAGGATAAGTCATCTATGGAGTATCGTTCTTTTTTTAAGTTGTCTTCTAATATTTTCCCATCTTTAATAAATATTGTTCCTTTTCCTTCAAAAAAATCACGGAAGCTTTTGCTTTTCAGAGCGAGCATATCAGCAAATAATGTTACAAGACCAAAGATCATAATGGATACTATTCCGCTGGCCCAGTGGTTATCTAATCCCATAATAATCTCACCGGCTATACTCCCGATGGTGATGCCTGATACATATTCAAAAAATGAAAGCTCAGAAATTTGTTTTTTCCCAATCAGTTTAGTAATAACGAATAGAACACCTACGAACAATATAGAACGGGCACCAATCAGCAGCCACTCTGGCATAATTTCATCTCCATATTTGATTAATTTGGTTTATATTGGGGCTCCTCTAACTCAATAATCTTTTTTCTGTTTTCCAAATCATTTTTTATTGTGCTCATCTCCAGCATAGATTCGTGAAAAAGACGTTTAGCTTCTTCGTCCATTGAAGTTAATGCAAGGCTGGATAATTGTGCTTCAATAGAACGTATTGCTGCAAGACATTGACTGACATCAGAAGCAATGGTCATCGAGAAAATCACACCATTCATAAGAGTTTTTATATAAAACTGCGGCTGGCAAAAGCCAGCCATTTGATTTATTGATTATATTGAGGTTCTTCTTTCTGAATCTCCTGAAGCCTTGGTTCAAGGCTATCAATGATGGATTGTGTCTGCTCAGCAGCGCTTTGGTACAGCTGCTTAGCATTTTGATTGTCGGTTGCAAGGGCAAAGGTTTCAAAGCTGGCCTGCGCGCTTTTTAGGCCTACAATCGCTTGTTTTACTTGAGTTCCAACTGTCATTGTCATACCTGCTTTCTGTTTAAGTAAATTACACGTGTATTTTGGCTTTTTTCAATTTTTATATGTGATTCATCGGCTGATTTTTGCTGGGTATTCAAGAAGTATTTGCTTAACTGCAGTTAAAGATCATCAAAAAAAATTGCCAGCATATTTGCATTTCCACAAGTGAAAATTAAGAACCGGAAGAGTTAAAATCTCATCCAAATTCGTTTTATAATAAGGGAGTGCTTGCAGTTGAATAACTGGATTTCAGCGCTTTTCAATAATATGGGGAATATGCGCAGGCCAATGATGAATATGTTTGGCGTAAAAAGAAAGAGCAACTGGGGCTGGTTATGGGGATCGCTCATCAGCATAGTGCTGAGCACAGCGGCAGTAGCTTTTACACGAAGCCGAAACCACAACGCCAATATGCATCCCATGCAGCAAATCATGAACAACTCAAATATGAACAATGCTTTTAAGAACCAAAACCTGTCAGCACTCACTGAAATGGCAGATGAGCTTGGTTTTGAGAAGAAGAAGCAATAGATGAAAATGCCCACATGTTTGTGGGCGTTTTTTATTTATTAACAAAAGGGAACGTATGTTTGCTATAATGTAATAAAAAGGAGGGAATAGAATGCTTAATTCTGATATAGATGATAAACAGATAATAAATATGTATAAAAGCGGAATGAGTTTTAAGGAAATGACAAAAATTATAGGTTTAAGCGACAGAGCCATTCGCAATGTACTATATAAACATAAAATAGTTATGAATCGGAGCCGTTCATCTGGACAACCCAGAAAGAATATGGTTAATGAGGATTTCTTTAAGACATGGTCTAATGAAATGGCATGGGTCTTAGGGTTAATAATTACAGACGGGTGTATAAATAAAACTATAAACACAATAACTCTAACTCAGAAAAATGAAGATATATTAAGATTAGCCGCAAAGTATATGGAAGCAGACTATATCCTGGCACCTGGAGGAAAAAATAAAGCAACTCCGACATTAGTCATTAATTCAAAAAGAATAAAAAATGATTTGTTAACGATAGGTATTACAGCAAATAAATCATTGATCGTTCCATTTCCCGAAGTTCCAGAAGAATATATGCCTTCTTTTATAAGAGGCGTAATAGATGGAGATGGATGGGTGCAGAAAAAAGGGTATGTAATGAACATTACAACAGCAAGCCAAACATTTGCCAAAGGCTTACTAACTGTTTTTCAAAATTGGAAATTAAGAAGCGAAATAACCATTGAAGTGAGCAGCACAGGAAACCTCATATATCGAGTATGGGTAAAAGGAAAAACCTATCTTCCTTTGCTTGCAAATATTCTATATAATGATGCTGTTGAGCACTTGGAATCACAAAAGAAGACAAATATGCTGATACATTCGACCTTAAATAATTAATTAACCATTGTATAGGAGGCGGGCTTAATAATGTGGGAATTAGTAAACGGCAAGTTAATTCAAAAAACTGATGAATCCAGAGTAAAATTCCGTACAAATATAAGTAAGGCTGTACTTAATCAATTAGAACCTCTATCAGCAGAACATGACACTCATATTAACTATCTGCTTGAAAGTGGACTTCAAGAAGTCTTGAATCATGATTTTATTACATATGATAAAAAAACTCGGCCAAAGGATCGAGTACAATACAAAACAACCTACGATAAAGTTTTATTGGAACAAGTTAAAGATTTCGCTAACAACCATGGACTTTTTATAAATGATGTTATTGAATACAGTGTACGTTTTATCAATCTGGAGAAAATAAAAAACAGCAGCTATAAGAACAGGGTAGAGTAGCAGATGCTGCTTTATTCTTAAATTATATTTCAACGCCCCGAACATAATATATATTATAGGAAGTAATGAAATGAAATAAAAACGCTGTCTCATTATCAAAGTATACTTAAGATAGTGAGACAGTACTGAAATTTTCATCAAATTTATTCTAATTGTTTAATTTACATTTATAGAATTTTAAAATGAATTTCAGCTGAAATTATTTACAGCCAAAATTCATTTTCACTAAACTCCTGGTTTTATGTTCGATGCTCCAGCTGTATTAGTTTAGTCCTTATTTAAGGGACATTCTGATGATTAATAAGCCCCTTTTATAATTTCTATTTATATTAATTAGTTTACATAATATATTTACGTGCAACCTTCGTCAGTTCTTTTATTCACTATCCTGTGTACTATTAAAGAACATTTCTGTCTGATCTTTATTCTCTTTTTTATTGTTTTTATCTTTTTCGCCCATTTTTCCATCAGATTCATAACTTAATTCAAATGTATTATCTGGTTCCTTCTTCATTTCAATCGCTCCAGTGTTTATAAGATTTGGTACAGCGTCTTTTACGTTAATAAAATGCGTTTTTATCACAGCGCAAACGCATGTTCGAGTTATGCGTATCACACTGGCATCAGTGCGGCAGTTAAATACTTTCTTGGTGTCCCATAATAAATCAGCTTGCTGAATTCCGGATATACAGATTCAAAGTATATAAAGATTGGCGAATCAAGCAGCCATGGATAGTTGGAGTAAAATGACCGGTCACCATAGACCATGGCTGTCAGCGCCAGATCCAATTCTTTCTGGAAAATGAGAAACCTTATTTTCGAGTATTGCTGATCAAATTCCCCGCTGCTGATATACACCCTCCCGCTCAGAACATACTGCCCCATTTGAGGTATCCATTCAGCAAAAACTTCATCACGGAATTTAGTGTTAATTGCACTAAAATCATAGCATCCGCCTATTGCCAAAAATAACTCTCCAGTTGCATCTGAGTGTGTAAGTGTATATTTCCTGCTGTCTACGGGTCTGAATTCCGTCGCAGGAGGCAAATATTTTACCGACAGCTTAGATGGATTAAATTTGCTCACATGAAGGCCCCCTATACAAATTTCCTTATGCCCAGTATATGGGAGCATTAAAGAAACGTGACAAATGCCCAGTCACTAACGCTTACGGGAATTCATTTTCATGACTTTGGTGTCTTTTAAATTCCACTTCCCATCTTCATACAGCCAAAATGACTCTACAAAGGCAATGGTATCTGCATTATAGGCCCCGCTTATTCTTTGAACACCCATTAATCCCTCTTTCCCTTCAACAGGGATGATCTTCAAAGTGCTATAAGGATTTACCATAAGCTCAGTTGGCTCGCTAAGCTTGCCGTTTACATACAGACCGAGCCGTTCATATTCTTCACTCCGGTCCCTTAAATCGAACGTATACGATTGTTTTGTATCCTGGATGCTGATATTCGCTTTGTAGCCATTTTCAAATTGACTATTGATTACTAAAGGATCTGGAACGGAGAGGTCAACCAGCTTAAAGTCCTTCAAAGTATATAAATAAAAATTCGACAGACCTCCGCTTCCGCCAGTTGGAATACTAATATACATATCCTTGATTGAATCACGGTTTAAATCTTCAAACTGTATTTGAGGTTCATATCCCCCCTCAAGCTCCGCTTTATACGTATTGCCGTCTGACGCCTTTACTTCAAGTGAAATCTCCTTTAAAAATGAAGCGCCTTCCTCATAATAGACACCTTTAATATAGACAGTGTCCGCCTTATTATCACCGGTGACATCCACTTTATCTTTTGACAGCGTTACAGTCTTTTGTTCTTGTTCACCAGCATATACACCGGTTATAGCGGATAAAGACATAAAAAAGAAAGCCGCAAACGCAAAAAGCAATTCCTTCTTCATTTACGTATCCTCCCTATTTTTTTATTATCTTGCCCAATTTTGGAAATAACATGTAAAATCAAAAAAACCTCCTATCCTAAGGATAAGAGGCTGTAATAAATACATTATTTAGCTTCTTTTTTTAAAGCACTTTCTTTTGTTTCCCAGGATTCAATTCCTTTTAGACCTGGGATAGAATCAGCATAAAACACAGGGTCTTTTCCTTCTTTCCTCTGTGCCTTATAATCATTCAAAGCGGCATAGGCAACTTTTGCAAGCAAAATAATCGCTATAAAGTTAATGATCGCCATTAAGCCCATGAATAAATCAGCAAGGCTCCAAACGATAGCTAAATCAACTACAGAACCGAAGATAACCATTCCGATAACAGCTATGCGATAAGCAAACAGCGCAGTGCGGCTCTCTTTAATAAATTCAATATTGGTTTCTCCATAATAATAATTTCCAATAACCGAAGTAAAGGCAAATAGGAAAATAGCAACTGCAATAAAAATTGGTGCCCATGATCCAACATGTGTGCTAAGGGCTGCCTGTGTCAATTCTATGCCAGTAAGATCAGAATTTGCATAATCACCTGATAGCAGGATAATAAACGCAGTAGCAGAACAGATTAAAATGGTATCCACAAAAACACCAAGTGTCTGTATTAATCCCTGTTTTACAGGATGGGAAACTGCTGCTGTTGCCGCTGCATTTGGTACACTACCCATACCTGCTTCATTTGAGAAAAGACCCCTTTTTATACCCATCATCACTGCTGCACCCATTGCTCCGCCGGCAGCCTGATCAATACCAAAAGCACCTTTGACAATGCTGATAATCAGATTAGGAATTTCAGTAATGTTCATGATGACAATGACGATAGCGACAGCTAAGTAGATAACCGCCATGATCGGCACAACGACTTGAGAGACATACGCAATCCGTTTAACGCCGCCGAAAATGATAGCCGCGGTTAATACCGCTAACACAATTCCAATTGTTAAACGGCTTGTGCCAAACGCTTCATTAAACGCTAAAGAGATGGTGTTCGATTGGACAGAGTTAAAAACTAATCCGAAACAGAATGTAATAATGATTGCAAAAATGATCCCCATCCAGCGTTTGTTAAGGCCCTTTTCCATATAGTAGGCGGGACCTCCGCGGAAACCATCCTTATCTTTGACTTTGTAAATCTGGGCAAGAGTACTTTCAATAAAGCTTGAAGCTCCCCCGATAAATGCGATAAGCCACATCCAGAAGACAGCACCCGCTCCACCTGCAGCAATCGCAGTAGCTACACCGGCAATATTACCAGTACCAACACGGGAAGCTGCACTAATAGTAAAGGCCTGAAAAGATGATATCCCTCTTTTGCCTTCAGCAGATACCATTGCTTTATCGCCCAATATTCTGAACATTTCACCAAAATATCTTAATTGGACAAACCTGCTCTTAAAACTAAAATATAAACCAAGAATAATTAATGCGGCAATCAAAATGTACGTCCATAAAAGATCATTTAGAAAGCCTACTATTGTTTCCAGTAAAGCCATGCTATTCCCCCTAAATATTTTTATTATCTTGCAAAAACAACACACTCCTTATAATCTATCAAAAGAATTTTTAATAGACAAGTCGAATATTCATTCGCAGGAGTGGAAATTCAATATAAACCTTGATTTCATGCGAATTATAATGGATTTTTTAACAAGGTAATTAAATATTTTTAATCGCTTTCATTTAAACTAGTATAAACTTTTTATACAATTAAACTTTCATAAGAATAACATTATTCAAACTATTTTGGATTCAGTTTTATATAAATAAATGATCTATACACCGAAATTTATCGTTTCAGCAGACGAATAAACCCCTGTTTTCACAGGGGCTCTTAATTCTATTCAGTTGCATTGACGGCATTTTCTGCCTCAGCCTTCCAAATGCATTTTGCTTTGCCGCTTTCGGAATCATCAATGATGAACGATCCATTTGAATAGCGGTCATTAAAGCGGATTGCCGAAGCATTAACTGCTTCTATATGGCCTTTTTCTGTTTCAATGTATAAACTATCTTTACTGCGGACAATTACACACCCGACAATACGATGAGGGTTTGATTTCAATTCACGAAGCATCACTACGCCTCTCTTGGCACGTGAGGTCCGTTCAAATTCAGTCAGCTTCATTTTTTTAATGGAGCCCCGCTGTGTAACAATCACAACAGCCTGCTCTTTCTGGTCCTCTATAAGCTGAGCGCCTGTGACAAAGTCGCCGTCTTTGAGATTGATGCCTTTTACACCGGCAGCCCTTGCCCCTACAATGCTGACCTCTTCCTCATGGAACCAGAGGCCGTATCCCTGGTGGGTCGCAAGGAAAATTTCCTTCGTGCCATCAGTTAAATAAACGTCAAGAACTTCATCATCGCCCTTAACGTTGACAGCAACCAGCGGTTTAGAATATCGCTGCGCCTTATATGATTTCAGTTCGGTTTTCTTTACCATGCCGTTCTTCGTCATGAACAGAAGATATTCTTCCGTCTCAAAATCCTTTACAGGAATGGCCCGGACAATCGATTCATTCCGGTCAATCGAAATGATATTGGCAATATGCTGACCGAGGTCCTTCCAGCGGATATCAGGAAGCTGATGAACCGGGCAGTACAGATAGTTGCCTTTATTCGTAAATACAAGGAGAACATCGGTTGTATTCATATCAAGCTGGGCAATAATTCTGTCTGAATCCTTCATGCCGAAATCCTGTCCGTTAGAGGCGGCAAACGATCTCTGGCTGGTACGCTTGACATAGCCTTCCTTCGTTACCGTTACAATAACATCTTCACTCGCTACCAGAACTTCAAGATTAATCTTAATCTCCTCGATTTCCGCTTCAATTCTGGTACGGCGTTCATCCGCAAAGCGCTTTTTAACATCCCTTAACTCTTTTTTAATAACCGAGAGCAATTTTTTCTCGCTTTCGAGAATAGCTTTAAGCTCGCCGATTAGCTTAGCAAGCTCCTCAGCCTCTGCTCTTAATGCGGTAATATCTGTATTGGTTAAGCGGTATAGCTGCAGGGAAACGATTGCTTCTGCCTGAGGTTCAGTGAACTCAAACTTTGCAATCAGATTATCTTTCGCATCCCGTTTATCTTTGGAAGCACGGATCGCTGCAATCACTTCATCCAGGATAGAAAGAGCTTTCATGAGTCCCTCAACGATATGCTGGCGCGCCTCGGCTTTTTGCAGCTCATACTGGGATCTGCGTGTAACGACTTCTTTACGATGGCCTATATAAGCATCCAGCAGCTCTCGTAACCCCATTAATTTCGGATGGCGATTGTGAATGGCGACCATATTGAAGTTATAGGGAATCTGCAGGTCACTGTTTTTGTACAGGTAGTGAAGCACTCCTTCAGGGTCTGCATCCTTTTTTAACTCGATTACAATGCGAAGGCCGGTCCGGTCTGTTTCATCACGGACTTCAGCAATACCTTCCACTTTCCGGTCAAGGCGGAACTCATCAATCTTCTTGACCAGATTTGCTTTATTCACTTCATATGGAATCTCAGTGATGACAATCTGTTTTTTCCCTCCGCGCAAATCCTCAAATTCAGCCTTTCCGCGGACAATGATTTTGCCTCTTCCTGTTTCATAAGCCTTTTTTATTCCATCGACTCCCTGGATTATGCCTCCTGTAGGGAAATCCGGACCTTTGATATGCTCCATCAGATCATCTATCGAACAATCAGGCTTATCCATCCGTAAAATAACACCATCAATAATCTCATTTAGGTGATGGGGCGGAATATCAGTTGCATACCCCGCAGAGATGCCTGTTGAGCCATTGACAAGCAAATTCGGATAAACTGCCGGCAAAACGGTTGGCTCACTGGACGTGTCATCAAAGTTCGGAATGAATTCAACGGTTCTTTTCTCAATATCTCTCAGCAATTCGGAAGAAAGGGGAGATAAACGGGCTTCTGTATAACGCATGGCTGCCGGGGGATCTCCATCGATGCTCCCATTATTGCCGTGCATTTCCACAAGAAGGTTACGGACCTTCCAATTCTGGCTCATCCGCACCATCGCGTCATAAACTGAAGTATCGCCATGCGGATGATAATTGCCGATTACATTCCCGACTGTTTTTGCGGACTTTCTAAAGCCCTTTTCATGTGTGTTTCCTTCTACGTGCATGGCATAAAGTATCCGTCTTTGAACGGGCTTTAGCCCATCACGTGCATCTGGAAGAGCACGATCCTGAATAATATATTTACTATAACGCCCAAAGCGGTCGCCTAATACATCTTCAAGAGGAAGGTCACGGAATTTTTCAGCAGAACTCATGAGTCAACACCCTCCTCCTCTAGTACTGAAATATTTTCATTTTCAAGTATGCTTCCATCTTCTTCAAGGCCGAATGCCACATTCGATTCGATCCATTTGCGGCGGGGTTCAACCTTATCACCCATCAAGGTGGTTACACGGCGTTCAGCTCTGGCTGCATCATCAATTTTAACGCGGATCAATGTGCGCGACTCCGGATCCATAGTTGTCTCCCACAGCTGGTCGGCGTTCATTTCCCCGAGCCCTTTGTAGCGCTGGAGCATATAGCCTTTACCCACTTTTTTAATGGTATCCTGAAGGTCATCATCACTCCAAGCATACTCGATCACTTCTTTTTTGCCTGACCCTCTGCTGACTTTATATAAAGGAGGCAGCGCAATGAATACCTTCCCCGCTTCAAGCAGCGGTTTCATATACCTGTAAAAGAACGTGAGCAAAAGCACCTGGATATGCGCTCCATCAGTGTCGGCATCTGTCATGATGATTACCTTATCATAGTTGACATCATCCAGATTAAAATCCGCGCCAACACCCGCCCCAACAGCATGGATAATGGTATTGATTTCTTCATTTTTAAAGATATCCGCAAGCTTTGCTTTTTCTGTATTGATTACTTTACCTCTAAGCGGAAGCACAGCCTGAAAACGCCTGTCACGGCCCTGTTTGGCAGACCCTCCGGCAGAATCACCCTCAACCAGATACAATTCATTTCTTTGAGGGTTCCGGGATTGGGCCGGAGTCAGTTTTCCGGAAAGCATTGCTTCTGATTTTTTCCGCTTTTTCCCGCTTCTTGCTTCCTCACGTGCTTTGCGGGCCGCTTCTCTTGCCTGGAAAGCTTTTACCGCCTTTTTAATTAAAAGAGAGCTTGTCTCAGGGTTTTCTTCAAGGAAATAAGATAAATGCTCGGAAACAACTGAATCAACAGCAGAACGTGCTTCACTGGTCCCCAGCTTGCCTTTCGTCTGTCCCTCAAACTGCAAAAGCTCCTCTGGAACACGAACAGAGATGATCGCAGTGAATCCTTCACGCAGATCCGCTCCATCCAGGTTTTTATCCTTTTCCTTCAGAAGATTCACTTTGCGGGCATATTCATTAAAAGCTCTCGTCATCGCAGTTTTGCTCCCTGCCTCATGCGTTCCGCCGTCCTTTGTGCGGACGTTGTTGACGAATGAAAGAACATTTTCCGAGTAGCCATCATTGAATTGAAAAGCAAAATCCACTTCAATTGCATTGCTTTCGCCTTCAAAGCTTACGACAGGGTGCAGAACATCCTTTTCTTCATTTAAATATTCTACAAATGCTTCTATGCCGTTTTCGTAGTGAAAAACGTCATGAAAATCATTACGCTCATCTATGATTTCTATTTTCATTCCTTTTAGAAGGAAAGCAGATTCACGAAGACGCTCACAAAGCGTTTCGTAATTATATGTGGTTGTCGAGAAAATCGACGGATCCGGCTTAAAGTGAATGGTAGTCCCTGATTGATTTGTCTTGCCGATCTTTTCCAATGTGGTCACCGGCTTGCCGCCCAGCTCGAAACGCTGTTCATATACAAAGCCGTCACGTTTAATTTTAACCACAAGCCATTCGGAAAGGGCGTTGACAACAGATGCACCAACACCATGAAGCCCGCCGCTCGTCTTATAGCCTCCCTGGCCAAACTTTCCCCCGGCATGAAGGACAGTTAATATGACTTCCGGAGTCGGCTTGCCCATTCTATGCATTCCTGTAGGCATACCGCGTCCTTTATCTTGTACACTAATAGAATTATCTTTATGTATTCTGACAATGATATGATTCCCGTAACCTGCCAGTGCTTCATCGACAGCATTATCGACAATCTCATATACAAGATGGTGCAAACCTCTTGCATCCGTGCTTCCAATGTACATCCCAGGGCGTTTCCTAACTGCTTCAAGCCCTTCGAGTACCTGTATGGCATCATCATTGTAGTCAAAAGCTTCCTGATTTCTTGCCACGAACATACCCCTTTCATTTCCTGCAAAAACACTTGCCGCCGAAATCACGGCAATGGAACACCCCTATAAGAATTCGGCTATACAGCCAATTTTCTTTGTAAAAATCATTGTTCGAACAGGTGTTCCATATTTATATTTTACCATATAAATTAGGATGGTCTATGCTTTATTTTATCTATTTATTTGGTTTTGGCAAATAAGTTCTTGAGATTTAAAAGATTTATCCTGATTATTTCCGTTACACAAACCCTTTATTTACAGGCTTTCTGAAAAAAATTAAAAAACATGAGATCTTATAGAGACCTCATGTTTTAGTTTACTTTGTCAGAGCATGTTCAACTTTAATGCAGCGGTCCATTATGACAGTGTACCCTTTTTCTTTCAGAAAATCATATGCTTCCTGGTTTGCCACTCCGAGCTGAGCCCAGAAGATGTCAGCATCTATTTCAGCAAATTCCCTCGCGATTTCCGGAAGAAACTCAGATCGCCTGAATACATTAACAATATCTACATGACCCTCGATGTCTTTAAGACTCGGCACTGCCTTTACACCAAGTACTTCATCAACAGACGGATTAACCGGTATGATTTCAAATCCAGCTTTTTGCATCGCTTCTGATACCATATAGGATGTACGATCAGGATTTCCGCTTAATCCTACAACAGCTATCCGTTTTGCCTTTTTTAAAAGGATACCGATTTCGTCCCTGCTTGGGTTTTCAATAGCCATTATGTTCCCTCCAATTTTATCTGGTTAAATATATTTTACCTAAAAACACAAAAGCACACTAACTTATTGCTCTTATTCCCGAATATCAAGCTTATAAAAATTCAATGATCTCTCAACTTTAAACCCTGCTTTTTTATAAATAGACAGCGCTTTCTCATTTGTTGTCCCTACACAAAGCTTAATGCTTTTGGCTCCGCTATTTACAAAAAGATCATGGACCGCCATTTCCAGTAAACTCTTTCCAATCCCCTTCTTGCGCTTACAGGGATCCACACCAATGAATTCAATGCTTCCTTCTTTTTCTTCACGATTGTATTCTGCATATAAATAGCCATTTAATCCATCCGCATCATCAGATGTATAGACTTTGTGATCAGCATTGATTTTTTCGATAATCTCTTTTCCTGAATAATATGTATGAGGAAACACAGTATCATGCAAATGAATAAATTCTCCATGGCGGTGAAAGGGCAATAAACTGACCTTTCTTAAACCATTGCATGAATGTTCTTTCAGTTCCATGTAGGTTTGAGCCGATTGCAGCCTGAATCCGTTTTTGGAGGCAAATCCGGCTGCAGTATGGTTGTATGTGTCAGCAAATAAATAGTATGTATGCAGATTTCCTTCAAAATAATGGAGTGCTTTTTCCCATAATAATCTCATAAATTCATTTTTCTGTACAAAAGGTCCCCATAACTCCGCTGTCCCTTTATTAAGATCGGAATCTATACCCAGATAACCAGCAAGTGCATTACCCTCCCGGACAATAAACGCAGCTGATTCGGGATCATGATTCATTTCTTCCAGACTTTGAAATATATCGTTTTGGCTTGTCCCCAAATACCCTATATGACACTCTGGCAAGGCGTTCATTTCGGCAATAAACTCAGCTGCCTGCATTAGATTTGAATGTTCTAAAATTTCAGCTTTCAAAACATCACATCCTTTAACTATATTTTACCATAAAAAAACGGCTGATTTCGCTGTCAGCCGAATTAGAAGATTAATAAACTGCTGTCTCTAATCTTTTGAGGAGCCTCTTTATGCTGGTGTTCGCTTCTTTTAAAACTATTTCTTTATCAACTGTATTCAGCTTCCGTTTTTCCATCACCATTTTCCCGTTAACAATGGTGGATTCTACGTCTGCACGAGTGGCTGAATAGACAATCCTCGAGATGGTATCGATATCAAAAGACGGATAGACATGAAAATCATTCAGATTAAGGATAGCAAGATCTGCTTTCTTTCCGGGCTCCAGACTTCCGATTTCCTGTTCCATTCCAACTGCTTTAGCACCGCCGATCGTCGCCATTCTGAAGACGGTTCTCGCGTTCATTGCTGTTGGGCCGTGCACAGGCTTCTGAATGATGGCAGCCAATCTCATTTCATTGAACATATCCAGATTGTTATTGCACGGAGCCCCATCAGCACCAAGGCTGACAAATGCCTGCTGATCCAATAAGGAAGGAATCTCTGCCACACCAGATGCCAGCTTCAGATTGGATCCCGGACAATGGCTGACCTTTACGCCCCGCTCTTTGATGATTCTTTTTTCTTCTTCATTAAGCCAAACACAATGGGCCAGTATCAGCCTTTCATTGGCAAGCCCTATGCTGTCCAGATAGACGACATTCCGCATGCCCAGTTCTCTTTCAACAAGGAGAATTTCATTGGCGTTTTCCGATGCATGAGTATGGACCCTCACGTTATATTGTGCAGAGAGATCCCTGACATTTGTAAGCAATTCCTCTGTGCAGGAAACGACAAATCGGGGACAGAATGCATATTGTATACGACCGTTATCACGATTGTGCCATCTTTCAAGGAGATCCACGCTTTGCTGGATGGATTTGGAGGTATTTTCTCTTAACGGAACAGGGACCTCATCCCCTTTATCCATCATGACCTTTCCGGCAAGTGCCCGTATGCCGCTTTCAGCAATGGCTTGAAAGGCATATTCGGTATGATTCACGGTTTCCATGTCCACTACAGTTGTAGTTCCGCTCTGGAGCAATTCGCCAATTCCGAGCATGGCAGAATAATAGATGGACTCTTCATCATGTGATGCCTCCAGCGGCCAGATCTTCTGCTTCAGCCAATCAAGAAGCTCCAAATCATCAGCCTGCCCGCGGAATAATGTCTGGCACAAATGGATATGTGTCTGAATAAATCCAGGAATGACTGTCTTTCCGCTGGCATCGATTACTTTATCCGCTTGATGTGTTAAGTTCTGTCCTATTTGGGCAATGCGGTCATCTACAATATATAAATCTCCGAAAATGATTTCTTCAGCTGCATTCATTGTTATAATTTCAGCGTTTTTTATAAGAATACTGCTCAATTTCTTCCTCCCCCTTGCATTGGAGTGACTTCTGAAGGCACAAGCTTTCCATATGACATAATAAGCTGTCTGTAAAACTGAATGGAGCGCTGATATGCCGCCAGACTAACCCACTCATTTGGCTGATGCGCCAGCTTTTCATCACCCGGGCCATAAATCAAGGTAGGAATTTCACTCCTTGGATTAAGTACGGCACCATCTGTATAGTAGGACACCCCGTAATGGTCCGCTTCCGATTCGCCCTTTACCATCTGCGCAATTTGAATAATGTCCCGGGCTGGATCAGTTAAAATAGATGGACGATCAAGAAGGGTTTCAACACTGTATTTAAAAATTTCACCCTGATCCAATAGAACATCCAGTTTGGATTTTAGCTTGTTTATAAAATGGGAATGGGATTGAGGGGGAACTGTTCGAATATCTGCTCTGATGCTGCATTTATCTGGAATGACATTGGTCTGCACTCCGCCTTCAATCATGGTAACAGCCAGGCTGCTTTCTCCGAGGGGCTTCTTTTCTGTCTTCCATTCAATTTTCATTTCATCCAATACCCGGATTATTTTCAGCATATGATCTACTGCATTGATTCCCTGTTCCGGCATCGAACCGTGTGAGGTTTTTCCATAGGCCGTAATCTCAAGCCAAAGAGCTCCCTTATGGCCAATCACAATTTTTTCATTTGTCGGTTCGGCAATGACAAGTGCATCTATTTTTCGGCCATCATTTTCTTTTAAAAATGCCCTGGCACCACAGCTGTCGACTTCTTCCCCGGCAGTTGCCAAAAAGGTAACGCCAGCAGTCGGAACAGTATTGGTGAGATACAGCTCCTCCAAAGCCAGGAACATTGCTGCAAGCCCGCTTTTCATATCAGAAGCGCCTCTGCCATATATCCGTCCATTTGCGATTTCCCCGGAAAAAGGGGAGTGTACCCATTCTCCTGTCCCAGGTGAAACCGTGTCCATATGGCCGCATAAGAATAGCTGTTTACCGCTTTTTCCGGGAAGCGTAACTTCAAAATTGCTTCGGGTCTCATCAAGCATGGTCACCTGAAAAGGCAGACCTTTTTCTTTGCATCTATTAATAAAAGCTTCGGTCACTAAATGTTCGTTTCCGGGCGGATTGGAGCTGTCAATTTGGAGCAGATGCTGAAGAAACTGAATATCATTCATGAATCCGCCTCCATAATTTGCATTTTAATAGGAGTCACTTTATATCCATTAACAGGAGCCATGTCCTGGGAACACGTTGTACAGGCAATGACAACATCACACAGTGCTTTCAGCCTTATGTAATCACCAGGCTTGGAAAGGGGTTCTGCAATGACATAATCCCCCGCATCATCAAGGACATTATTCATAAAGATATTAATAGGATCCGGAATAACTGAAGGATGAATATTATACTTTTTCAGTGCATCCGCAATATTATCGTGGCAATTAGGGTGGTCCTCCTTGTCGAAATCAACTTTGTAGCGGTAATAATCACATGCCGGAAAGAAGAAATCATGTTTTCCAACAGTATCTTCCAGCACTTGCATTAATGGACGGCGGCGGTTGCTGTATAGCCAGTCTCCCGTTTTAAGCCGTATGCTGCTTAGTGAAGCCCGCATATGGACAGGTGAAACATGTTCTCCGGGATCTTCATAGTTAAAGCAGACAAAGTCCCCAACCTGTTTTCCTTCCATATCTATAATAATCAGCTCTTCTCCTTTGTGAATCAGGGCGCTTCTTCCTTCATACGGCGGAATAATAATTTCGTCCCGGATCTTGCCTTTGTTAAAATCCTCTTTCATTTAGAACACCAGCCTTTGTTGTTATTCAATGAAAACTGCAACCGCACGAATCGGAGATCCCGTTCCTTTCCGAATTCTGAGAGGGAGTCCGAAATATAGAAATCGCATGCCTGCGACCTGGTCGAGATTGCAGAGATTTTCCGTATTGGTTATTCCGTATTCACGGCAAATGAGATGTCCGGAGTACTTTGGATCATCCGGATGGTCAATAGCCGGGGCATCAATGCCTATATTAACTGCACCTTTATCAGCCAGCCATTTTGCAGCCTGATAATCCAGGCCAGTATACGTTGTGAGCCATTTATCAGTACCATAAGACCGATTGTAGTGGCCGGTATAGAGGAGGACGATATCACCTTTTTCAATAAACTGCTGTGAGTTCCTCAGTGCATCCTCGAGATCACGGTCTGTAATATATTGATGGGGCTGGATGTGGGATACATCAAGGCAAACTGCCGGCCCGTAAAAATACTCTAGCGGCATTTCATCGATGTATTGGCCGTTTGGATCATATTCATAAGTTGCATCACTATGAGTTGGACCATGTTCATTGATTAATAGATTATTAGTTGCAAACATGAAACCAATTTGCTTTTCACTTTCTTCGTGGGAGATATTCGGGAAGATCATTGTTTTCTGATGAAGGGGAAAAACAGGCATCCCCTGATATATTTCCTGCGTTAAATCGACAAGCTTTACTCCCATGGTATTCCTCCTTAACCTGCTGTTTATATCAAAAGCGGCAGAGACCGCCGCTTAGATGATCAATTAATAATGGTCGGGATAACCTCAAACTTATCTACATCAATAAGCCCCATATCTGTAATTTTCCATTTCGGGCTTGTTACCAATGACCAGAATGATAAATGCATAAAGGGAACTTCCATACCGCAGCCAAGAACTTCTTTCGCAAGATGCGATAATTCGTCGACCTTTTCACTCATTTCTTTTCCAGTTAATTCATCTGTCATTAAACCGCCAATCCGGAGAGGAAGATCACCTACTACTTTGCTATCCTTTATCATGGCTATTCCGCCATCCATGGCAATGACACGGTTAACCGCCATGGCCATATCTACGTAGTTAGTTCCTGTTACAATAATATTATGTGTATCATGAGCAACGCTTTCTGCTATAGCTCCGCTTTTCAGATCAAAGCCATGAAGAAACGTCTTGCCGATTTTTCCTGTTCTGCCGTGGCGTTCAACTACCAGCAGCGGCAGCACATCCTGCTTTAAGCACGGCTGCACAATGCCGTCTTTGACATTCAGCATATATTCGCTGCCGCCAGTTAAGTTCTGGAAAGGTATCGCTTCAATTGCCCTTACTTTTGCACGGCTTCCTCGAGCTTCAATGGCGAGTTCCTTCACTGTTACAGGCTTCCGCTTCACTGACTTTTTCACACTTTCCGGATATATGTAAGGAGCAATATCTATAGTTAATTCGCCTTTTTCAGCTGCTTTTTTCCCTGCCAGGTATACCTGATCAATTGTCATATTGTTCAGATCGCTGATCACGACGACATCTGCTCTTTTGCCTGGTGCAATTACCCCCACATCCTTAAAGCCAAAGTGGGTGGCAGGATTAATGGTCGCCATTTGGATGGCTTCCACTGGATCAATCCCAACTGCAATGGTTCGGCGGACGATATCATTCATATGTCCGTAATTTAACAGATCAGCAGGCACCATATCGTCCGATACAAGGATTGCACGGCGGGAATCCAGCCCATCCTCTGTAATGGCCCTGATGCAATCTGCCATATTTCGCTGGGAAGAGCCTTCACGCATGAACACACTTACGCCATTGCGAAGCTTTTCGACTGTTTCTTCTTTCGTCGTAGTTTCGTGGCATGACACATGGTTGCCTCCGCTGATTATATGTGCGGCAAGCTCTTTGCCAAACAATCCCGGCGCGTTCCCTTCGACCGTTTTCCCAATGCTGTTTGCATATGAAACTGCGGCAACAAGGTCGTCTATTAATTCCGGGGCATGCTCATATACCGGACCGATATTGCTGAAACTTTGGATTTCCCCAATGCCCTGTACATATGGGTCTGCCAGGAGCTCTTTCATATCCTTTGATGTCACATCAAAACCGGATGTTTCAAGACCTGGAGCATCAGGAACAGCACAAGGCACCGTGAATAATACCCGGTTTGGAAGTGTCTTAGCTTCTTCAATCATTGCCTGCATCCCGTGAACACCCAGGACGTTCCCTATTTCATGCGGATCTCCTATCAGCGTGGTGGTTCCTGTCGGAATGGATAGCTTAGAGAATTCCGTACAAGTCAGCATCGCGCTCTCAAAATGCATATGAGAATCAATGAACCCTGGACAAACGAATTTACCCTGAATGTTTTCCACTGCCGTTTTGGGTCCAATTAAGTCTTTTGCGTCTCCTGCCATTAAAATGTATTCGCCTTTCATCGCAACGTCTGCTACATAGATCTCACGGGTGATCACATTAATGAAGTATCCCCCTTTCAGAACTACATCAGCATACTGGCTGGAATCAAGCAACACATCAATAAGCTTGCGGTACTGCACTGCCTTTTTGATATTTTTTGCATCCATTTATTAACCCCCTGTTTCCATTCCTTCTACACTGTCAATAATTCCGATTATGGCAGCATCGATAGGTGCATCTTTATTCTGAACAGCTCTTGATGCCATGCTACCAGTCACATAGATGACTTTCTCGCCAATGCCGGCACCAACAGTATCAACGGTTATAATGGGGTTTGGTAACATTGAGCCGTCCAATCCTACAGGCTGGGTAATTAATAATTTTGTACCCACCAGATTATCATCTTTTCTAGTGGCAGTTACACGGCCAACCACGATTCCCATTTGCATAAAGACCTACCCCTTAATGTAAATAATTTCGATCTTAAGTTCCTTTGCTGTATCTTTTGCCAGGGGGGTTATGATAGCCCCTTTTGGAACAGTCAGCTGATCATGATTGTTCAAATAGGCAAACCGGACTGTCTCCTCGGATATAACCGTTTTCTTCATTTGATGAACAGCAAATTCTGCCCTATCATTTAAATCTATTAATCTGATGCCAAGCAGCTTCAGCTCTGCCATCTGCTGATTGAGCTTTCTTTTTAATAGGTCCGGACCTTTATCCAATCCTTTCAATTTCCAATACTGGCTGAAAGGATCACCTCCAGCCTTCAAAGCCGTGACCCGTTTCCCTTTTAATAAACCCATTAGGATGATCTGCACCAATGGCCTTTGTTCGTTAAGATTCAATAGATCTGCTATTAAAGAAAAAGATAGAATTGGCAAAAGAATTTCATCAAAATGATCAAGAAGCTGATCATTGATCATGGAAGCAGAGATCCAATCGTCATTCCCGGTCAGAGAAACTAACTCCTCAAGCGGAAATTGGGTCAGCATTTCTTCTTCTGCAGCCATTCTAAGTGTAATATCTTCCACTGTTAGCTTTTTTAAGTAAGAAAATCCCGGATCCATTCCTATCAAATGAGAGGTTAATAGAGCCAGGACATGAGGTTTTCTGTCTCTGCAGTTTTCATTTCGCATATAAAGCGCCTGCAGAGTGTTTTTCGCCATAACACTCTGCTTTTTGCTCCTCATGTTTATTCACCGATATTTTTTGATAAAAGAGCTCTTTCAACTTCGCTGTGCGGTCTCGGAATGACATGTACCGAGATCAGTTCTCCTACTCTGCTGGCAGCTTCGGCTCCAGCATCGGTCGCAGCTTTAACCGCTCCCACATCTCCTCTGACCATAACTGTTACAAGACCGAATCCCACCTTTTCATATCCGCAGATCTCCACATTTGCTGCTTTAACCATTGCATCCGCTGCCTCTACTGCGCCGACAAGGCCTTTCGTCTCGATTAATCCCAATGCTTCACCCATTGTGTGTTTCCTCCTTAAGATTATTAAACTGATGGTTTATCATTATCGTCAGGTTCATTTTGTTTTTTTGCTTGCTTTTTTTCATGTGTCTTTTCAACGGATTTAACCTCTTTTTCAGCACCTGCTTCCGAATGCATGTCTTTCAGTTTGAAATTCGGAAGCAGCTTCCCTGCCACTTCACTGTGTGCACGCGGGATGACATGAGCAGAAATTACTTTTCCTATTCTCTCTGCTGAACTCACACCGGCATCGACTGCAGACTTTACAGCCGCCACATCACCGTTGAAATGGATTGTGACGCCAAGGTAGCCATCCACTCCTATTACTTTTTCAATTCCTACAATTTCTACATCTGCTGCTTTTACGGCTGCATCTGCTGCAGAAACTGCTGTTGAATAACCAACGGTTTCAATCAAACCCAATGCTTGCAACTGAAGAATCCTCCTCCTATGAAATTATCAGACCGGCTAAATTTTCAGGAATTAATGAGCTGATCTGCGACTGTGCTGCTGACCAAGCCTTATTTAATCCTGTCGAACTCCTTACAAAGCAGATCCGTGATCCGGGATACCTCATCAAACTGTCCGTGAAGAAGCAAATAGTTTTTCTCTATCAAAAATTTGATTTGTTCTTCCGTATTTTTTTTCATGTGCCGGTCAAGGAGCAAAATGCTGGAATAATAGTCGATTCCTTCAATGACAGCGACACCGCCAATTGACGAGTTTAGTCCCAATTGTTTTGTAAGCCATGGACTGGGGGACTTTTCTTTATGCGCTGTAATCGTTTTAAATTTTTTTTGGGAAAGTTTTTTAAAGAAGCTCTTTAAAGCGTTTAACAGTAATCCATCATCCTCTTCATAAAGCTCCAGCGAAAAGGATTGCCCGCTGTTTTTGTCCCAAGACAGGCAATATCTTAAAGAAGGAAACTCTCTTAAAAGGTCATTCAGTAAAAATAGCTGTCCGGGCGTACATTTCTCTGAAGTAACTACCCCGATTGAGGCTGTTTTTAATTCCCGCTGAAAGGAGCCCTCCAAAGTGGGGTGAAGATCTGAGAACAGCCAGACTTTAACACCCTCCGGAGTTTGTCCGATAAGCTGGCTTTCTCTAACATTTCGGCCGGGTTTTGTTTCAGCGGATTCAGCCCTGCCAGAAGCCCTCTGTTTCCCTTGAACCAGGGACAAGGTCTGAAGCTGTGCAATTTTTTCTTTAGCAGAAGGCGTAGGTGAAGAAAGTGAAACTGTCTGCCTTCTAAGGTTTGGTTGTGGATTAGCAGCCTGGGGCGGGTCTGCATGCTTAACAGCTATTCTTTTATTCATTTTTTCTTTCTGATAATTTGGCCGGCTGATGCCCGGTATACCCGACTCCAATCCCGGCTTGCGGCGGGGCGGGGAAAAATTGGCAGCTCCCTTAATAGGATTCATCTTTTGCTTGCTGTAGGGCTTCATCACTTCTTCTACAACACTTTTAATAAAGTCAGACACACATTATGCACCTCCACTTATGGAACATCTTCTTATAGAATTTTGCGAAGTTCTGAATGAGGGCGGGGTATCACATTAGCCGAAACCAGTTCTCCTCCAGCCACAGTATGAGCAGTCTTCCCAACCTCAACAGCAGCTGTGACCGCCGCCACATCCCCTTCAATAATGACGGTGATAAGTCCGGATCCGACTCTCTTTAAATCAACTAAGCTGACATTTGCTGCTTTTGCCATTGAGTCCAGCGCTGCAATAGCTGCTGTCAAGCCTCTTGTTTCTATTAAGCCAATTGCCTTCATTTTTGACCTCCTCTACTGCAAAAGCTTAAAGATAGTCTTCAAGATTCACTTCAATGGGGATTGAAGTTCTTTTAAATAACTCTTCTTTTCCAAGCGGATAGGTTGCATCGATGCCCATCTTATCACTGACTCCTTTTAAATGATGGGAAGACTCGAGCGGTGATCCCTTCGCACCCTGTACGATGAAAATATCATCCCCCGCCTGCACTCTTGTCGCTATAGCCCACTCAACATCATCCGAATCAAAGATATCGACGTCATCATTCACAACAACCACATGCTTTAAATCCTTATCACTTGCAAAAGCTGCAAGTGCCGCCTGTTTTCCGTCACCATCATGTTTCTTTTCAATTTGTATGACTGCATGATAGCGGGCGACACCGCCCATCGGAATATGTACAGCTTTGATATTTGGAACAACCTGCCTGACGGTGCTAAAAAGGGTGGCTTCCCTGACAAGCGCCATTGGCAGCCTTTCTTCATAGCTTGATGGAAAAATAGTCTGTGAGATAGCGTTATTCCGGTAAGTAACGGCTGAAAATTCTACTATCGGCTGTGGCGTTCTGGTGCCATAATAACCGGCCAGTTCGCCAAACGGCCCTTCCAGTTCTCTTTCAAATGGCAGCATTTTGCCTTCCAGAACGATTTCCGCTTCAGCCAGTACTTCCAAATCCACTGTTTTGCACTGAACAACATCAAGAGACTGGCCAAGCAATGCACCTGCTACATCCAATTTGTCGGTATGGTACAAATGCGTACTGATCTGTGAACTTAGGACAACAGCTGGAACAACACCAAACATAACAGCCACTTCCATCGGTTCGCCGATGCTTTCATAATGGGCATATTGCTCCATCAGTTCCGGAGAGGTTATAAGAATATTTGTTCGATTACCGCCAAGGTATTGCATCCTGCGAATCGACGTATACCTCTTTTTGCCGGACAAGTCTTTAACTACCAGAATTCCTGCTACATAATAAGCACCTGAGTCATCTGCATGATAGGTTGGGATAGGAAACAAATCTGCCAGATCGAATTCTCCGGTCACAAGATTCTCCTGAACAGGACCAGTTTGCCTTAAAGTTGTTGGAATAGGATTAACAATGGATTCGATGATTTTAGGAATAAGTTCAGATGAGGTGATTCCCATGCTGTCTGCCGTCAGATCTCTGTCTCCTCCCAAACCGGCAGCCATGGAAGATTGATAGCCTTTGATTCTATCAAATAAAAAAGGCTGTGTTCCATTTTTCGTATTAATCACTGCTCCCAGTTCATAGAGAGGGTCCACTTCTTTTTTCACCCGATGAAGAAGCCCCCTGCTTTCCCATCTATCAAGCAAACCCCTCATTGTTACAGGGTTCATGCCTTTTCCCCCCATCTCTCCAAGAGCTCATGGTCAATATCCAGCATGTCCAATATCCTCGCCACCATAAAGTTGGCCAACTCCCAAATTTCGGTCGGCTTATGGTAAAAGCCTGGTGATGCAGGCATAATGCAGGCACCGCTCTCAGCAAGAAGAGTCATATTGCGCAGATGAATCAAATTAAAAGGAGCTTCTCTCGGAACAATAATAAATTTTCTATTCTCTTTTAAAACCACACTGGCAGCCCTGTTTAGAAGTGTATCGCCGACCCCGTTCGCAATCGCACCCAATGTATTCATCGAACATGGCACAATCACCATTCCATCTGTTTTAAAGGAACCGCTGGCAACTGCAGCGAAAAGATTCCGGTTGCTGTGGATAGCGGCATACTCCTTCAGCTCGTCCATCTTGACCCCGCATTCAAATTGCATTACTTTTTCTCCCATCTCCGTAGCAATTAAATGCGTTTCGATCTCTAATTGATGAAGAGCGCGGATCAGTGTATATGCATACAATGATCCGCTTGCTCCGGTTATGCCCACTAAAATTCGTTTTTTCCTTGGAACTGATGAAGAGTTAGACAACGGATTCGTCTTGGGAGAATTTCGTTTTTGCCAGTTCTTTGTATTCTTCTGTAGATAATATATCTCCGAAAATGTCAATGTCCCTTAGGCCTGATACGTGCATATCATCATCCTGTGAAGCAGTGGCATCTGATACGCAAATCACATTATAGCCATGATACAAGGCATCAGAGGCGGTGCTGCGTACACATACATTGGTCCAGACTCCAGTAAGGACGACCGTATCAATTTCTTCTTCTCTGAGGAAGAGATCAAAATCGGTATAGCTGAATGCACTATGCCGCCTCTTTTGGACCACATAATCTCCTTTGCTCTCATCCGGCTGAAGTTCTGGAATGAATTCCGAACCCCAGGTTCCCTTTATGGCATGGACAGGTCTTACACGGAAATCACGGTCATTCTTTCTATGAGCCTCCTGAACATGAACAACCTGTATATTGTGATCATGAGCAAATTCAATAAGTTCTTGAATTTTAGGAACAATTTTTTCTCCATTTTCACACCTTAATGCTGCTTTTTCGCCGATAAAGTCGTTTAACATATCAATAATGACTACACAGTGTTTTTTTCCCCTAAGTTCCACTCCGTTCTGCCTCCCTCGATATAAATAGTTATTGCTGTGCTACAGGATCTTTAGTTTTCACATTTACCGCTTCATATTTTTCATACTTAAATGTTCTCTCAAGCCTCTGGATGCTTTGGCGCGGAACATACTCACCATATCCCGCTTCTCCGACAACCCCTTTGTCTTCTTCAAAGACCACGTTTCCGCGGATAATGGTCTGGACTGGCTTACCTTTTAGTTTCATGCCATGGAGCGGGTTGTATTTAGCCATTGATTCTGTTTTCTGCTCATCAATTACATATTCTTTTTCAAGATCGATAACCGTGAAATCTGCATCACTGCCAATTTCCATTGAGCCTTTCTTAGGGTAAATGCCATAATGGATGGCGGCATTTCGGCTCGTTACTTCTACAAATCTGGATAGTGATAAGCGGCCTTTATTTAAGCCCTCACTGACAAGGATCGGCACCATCGTTTCTACCCCAGGGATGCCAGGGAAGGTGTTCCAGATCGTTGCACCTGGATAATCCTTTTCGGTGGCAATTTCATATGGGGCATGGTCAGTTCCGACAAAGTCGATTGTTCCATCAGCCAGTGCCTGCCAGTGGGATTCGTTATCCTCTTTTCCACGCAGCGGAGGAGCAATCTTTGCATAGGAGCCCCGCTCTGACATGGAATCCTTAGCATTAAGGACAAGATAGTGAGGGCAGGTTTCAGCTGTAACCTTGACACCACGCTTCTTAGCAGCCTTAACCAGCTCGACGCCTTCCTTTGTGCTCATATGTACTACATGTACACGTGCGTCTGTAGCTTCCGCGAAGCTGAGAATCAGTTCAATGGCCACTTTCTCAGCGAGGCTTGAACGCGCTTCAGCCCATGCCGGTCCGTCAAGGCGGCCTTCTTTTTCAAGTTTCTTCGAATTGAATGTGCAGATATCATAGTTTTCAGCATGAACACCAATCGGAAGACCGGTTTTTGCCACGTTTTTGAATATCTCCAGCATTTCTGCGTCAGATACTTTAGGGAAGGTAGGCACAGAAGGAGTCATATAAACTTTAAATGCAACAACTCCCTGGTCTATCTGAGGGTAAATATTATCAATCCAGCCTTCACGCGCATCTTCACCAGTCATGCCGCCCCAGAAGCAGTAATCAATATAAGCCTGATCTCTGATTGGTCCGATTTTTTTATTGAAGCTATCCCCATCGCGAACAGACGGCTTGCTGCAGCAAGGCATATCGATAATGGTCGTTAAGCCTCCGGCTGCTGCAGAACGGCTGCCGGTAGCAAATGTTTCTCTGTGAGTAAACCCGGGATCCATAAAATGAGTATGTGGATCAATACAGCCTGGAACGACTAATTTCCCTTGAATATCAATGACCTTAGATGCATTCAGAAACGAAATGTCATTTGTGTAGCCGACAATCTTTCCCTCGTTTACTAGTATATTCGTTAAAACCTGACGATCTCCCTGCGGAATATTTGCATTTTTCAGAATTAAATCCATTTCTTCTGCCCCTATCTATTAATTTGATTTCTGCCTCTATAATTGAGGCAGATGGTTACAGCAGCTGCTATTAAATCATTTCAGCTGAGTGATCTCCTTTCAGCTGTTCGATTCTTTCAGTTTCACTTATATTTAAATCTTTATAATTAAATACCAAATTTAATAAAATTGCTGTGATGCTTCCCAATACAATTCCATTTTCAACCAGCAGTCGTGCACTTGTAGGCAGACTCTCAAAAATCTGCGGTACAACTGCTGAACCAAGTCCGATTCCTATTGAACAGGCAACAATCAGCAGATTTTCATTTTTGCTGAAATCCACTGCAGAAAGCATTCTGATTCCTGATGAGATAACCATCCCAAACATTGGAATCATGGCTCCACCAAGAACAGCCATAGGAATAATCGTAGTCAGAGCAGCCACTTTAGGCAAAAGGCCTAAAGTCATTAATATGACCCCAGCTGCGATAACAACATTTCTCGTTTTTACTTTAGTCAATGCTACCAGTCCCACATTCTGCGAAAAGGATGTATAAGGAAACGCGTTAAAAATGCCCCCTATAACAACAGCCAGTCCTTCTGCACGCAGCCCCTTTTTTATGTCTTTAGAGTCCAGCTTTCTCTCACAGACATCTCCGAGAGCGAGAAATACCCCAGTAGATTCAATCATGCTTACAATCGCTACTAAAGTCATCGTAAGGATGGCTGAGGCATTGAATGTAGGAAATCCGAAATAAAACGGCTGAACAACATGAAACCAGGAAGCCTGGCTGACTTCGGCAAAGCTGACGAGCCCCATAAAATAAGCTGCTATTGTCCCGGCCACCAATGACAGCAGGACAGAGATCGCTTTCATGTAGCCTTTAAAAAACCTGTTCATTAAAATAATCAGCACCAGTGTAAATGCAGCCAGGAATAGATTCTCCGAACTTCCATAATCAGGTGATCCCAGCCCGCCTGCAGCATTATTCATGGCGACAGGAATTAGTGATACCCCGATAATAGCGACGACTGAACCGGTAACGATCGGCGGGAAAAACCTCATAATTTTACTCATAAATTGTGATAGGATCATGACGATAATACCTGAAGCAATAATTGCTCCGTAAATGGCAGTAATGCCCTGCAAATTCCCGATGGCAATCATCGGGCCGACTGCTGTAAAAGTACATCCCAGAATGACAGGCAGCCTAATGCCAAAATGCTTCCCCCCTATAACTTGAAGCAATGTAGCAATCCCGCAGGTAAACAAATCAATCGATATTAAGTAAGCAAGTTGCTGGGCATTAAGCCCAATTGCCGGTCCCACAATCAGCGGTACAATAACAGCACCTGCATACATGGCTAGCACATGCTGAAATCCCAAAGTCCCTACCTTCCAAGGATTTAGCTTTTCCAAAGATTTTCCCCCCAGGTTTAATTCTTTGTTATGCCATAGCCTGCTCCAGCTTTTTTAAAAACGGCATCACCTCCCAAAAGAAATATTTGTATAAAAAAAACCGCAGCAATAGAAAACATCAAAGTAAACCATAGATGTTCTATTACTGCGGTCTCATCCAGCTTCCGTTAAACAAAAGACAAAGGAACCGCTCCTATATTCAGGTTTAAGAAAACTGCGTCATGCACAGCTCTCCCAACATAATGTAAAACTACTATTCTTCAAAATAAATAATAGTGCATGCTTCTTCAGTAACAGGATCATAATCTTTTAAAATCGTTTTGACTTTCAAATGAAGAGCATTTTCAATCAATCCTTTTAAATGCGATTTAAATTCAACAATCAATGCTGAATCAACCGAAATAGTCAGGTGTTGGAAGTTCCGGCTCAGCATCTGCAGTGCCTGAACACGCTTATGCTGGGCAAAGATGATGACTCTATCATCAAAAGTTTCAATACGCTGTTTTTTTACGCCTGTTCCATAGATCTCCTGGTTGACACGATTATAAAGAAAAGCGAGATCTTTTTTGATTGTCTGAGATAATTTTGAAGTTAGTACAGTCATGTAATCCTCCTGTAATCACTATATTAAACAAGGCAATTTTATAAGTCAATATCTTTTTTTCAGAAAATTCTTACTTGACAAAATATTGACTTAGCTATTACACTACAAATCAACTCCCCCTCTATTTCTATAATTGTCCCAATAAAACCTCCCTTCAGCACCATGAAAAATTAAATAGAATTTTTCGTATAACCTCAATAATCGGTTTGAGGGTTTCTACTGGGAACCGGAATTCCTATCTACGAAAGGTATATTTCCTGTGGACTTCATACAGGTGCCTTTTGTGCAGGAATTTTTTTGTGCTTATTAGTCTATTTAGAAGAAGAAGCATAATATCATAATTTAAATACCCCTGCTTACTCGCCAGGCTAATATCCCTACAAACTGCTCACACTATTTTTTCATTGCCATTATAGTTTCAAAATCTCTGAGGAGGCGAAGATTTGAAAAGTATTCAATTTATTGTTAATGGAAAGGAATGTACAGTCCTTTGCCCGCCTGCTAAACCGCTCCTTGATGTTTTGAGGGAAGATCTGGGTCTGACTGCCAGCAAGGAATGCTGCGGAAAGGGAGAATGCGGATCATGCTCTGTTCTAATCAATAATGAGGTTGTATGTTCCTGTCTTATCCTCGCTGGTCAGGCGGAAAACCAGGAGATCACCACTTGTGAAGGGGTCGGATTATCACCAAATCTGGATGTGATTCAGGAGTCATTTATTGCAGAAGGAGCAACACAATGCGGGTACTGTACTCCGGGAATCATCGTATCAGCAAAAGCTTTCCTGGATGGAATTGACCATGTTCCATCCGTTGGGGAAATTAAAACCGCATTAGGAGGCAATCTATGCCGCTGTACAGGCTATACCAAAATTATTAAGGCCGTTCAGACAGCTGCTTCAAAAAAAGATCCGAGCCGGAAACAATCGGTTAATCCATGACACATACAGCTATTTTGCTTGCCGCGGGCAAGTCCAGCAGAATGGGCACTATAAAAGGACTGCTGCCATGGAATGGAACGACATTATTCGAGCATCAGCTAAACACCCTCAGTAAATCGGTGTTTACTGATCTTGTCGTCGTATTGGGATGTGAAGCTGAAAAATTCCTTCCACACGGAAAAAATCATTCTGCAAAAATGATAATAAATGAACATTTTCAAGATGGTAAATGCTCGTCCATCATTGCAGGGGTGAAAGCTGCAGACATGTTATCAGAAACGATTCTGATTACATCCGTGGACCAGCCGCTTCAAGCTGTCATCGTTAATAATCTCGCCGGGAATCTTACAAAAAGCGGCTGTCTGATTGCAGTCCCCAGCCACCATGGCAAAAGAGGCCACCCCATCCTCTTTTCCTCCAGATTGAGACACGAGCTTTTATCGATTAAGGAAGAGAAAATGGGCTTGAGACATATTATTCAGCAGCATGAAAAATTTCTTCTAGAGGTGCCAGTGGAAAATGAGCAAATTCATCTTAACCTGAACCATCAGGAAGATTATAAAAATGCTCTTAAAAAATATACCAGGAGGTAAGTCGATGCTTGTTTCAGAGATTGACATGTTTACCCCTTCCTCTCTATCCGAATGTCTGATGCTGCTATCAAAGGAGGGCAGAATCCATAGAGTGATAGCCGGCGGTACAGATGCTGCAGTCCGGATGAAGGAAGGCAAATGGCGGCCGGAGGTTTGGATCAATATAAAAAACTTAAATGAACTGCGGTATATAGAGGAAAGTGATGATTGTATCCATATTGGCCCATTGACCACACATACAGATATTATTCATTCTCCGCTTCTGCAAAGAAAAGCGGATGTTCTCGTGGATGCAGCGCGTGAAGTCGGGGCCACTCAAATGCAGAATATGGGAACAATCGGCGGCAATATTGGCACTGCCTCTCCTGCAGGCGATACCCTTCCGGCTTTATATGTTCTTGGAGCAAGGCTTGAGCTCACCTCGCTGTCGAATAAACGAATCATTCCAATCGAAGAGTTTATCCTTGGTCCCGGCAGGACGGTATTAAAAGAAAATGAAATGATCACAAAAATCCTCATAAAACCGCAAAGACCAAATGAAATAGGCATTTTCCAGAAGCTCGGCCCCCGCAAAGCACAATCTATTTCCATTGTGAATGTTGCTATTTCACTCACAATGGACCAGGACCTGAAATGCAGGGAAGGAAAAATCGCCTTCGGATCTGTGGCACCAACTATTATCCGGGTACGCAAGTGTGAATCTATGCTTCCCCTCGGACAGCTTGATGATGAATTAATCCGGAATATCGCCAAAATTGCCTGGAAAGAGGTCATGCCCATCACAGATGGAAGAGCAACTGCTACATATAGAAGGGATATGGCGAGTGCTTTATTGGAAAGAGGATTATACCGTTTAATCAGGAGGTGGAATAACCATTGAACACCAAATGGGTTGGAAAAAGGGTGAAAAGAATTGATGGCCCGGAAAAAGTAACCGGAGAATTAAAATATATGACGGATTACCATTTTGACAATATGGTTTGGGGCAAAGTGCTGCGGTCTGAATATCCGCACGCAAAAATTAATTCCATTGATTTTGAAGCAGCCAAAAATCTGCCTGGAGTTATATGTGTACTAACCCATAAAGATATTCCCGGCTTTAATGGATTTGGGATTGTTGTTCCCGACCAGCCTGTTCTGTGTTCTGATGTTGTCCGGTGCACTGGTGACGCTGTAGCCCTGGTAGCTGCAGAAACACTGGAAATCGCCGAGCAGGCACTGAGTTTAATTAAAGTGGACTATGAGCCCCTCGAAGTTGTTGCAGATGCTGAATATGCCCTGACAGATTCTGCTCCAAAGCTTCATCCTGATGGCAATCTGCACAGTCATGTCAAAATTAATAATGGAAACATGGAGAAAGCCTTCGAGGAAGCTGACATCATTTTAGAGAATACCTTCTACTCTCCCCGGCAAATGCATGCTTTTATCGAAACAGAAGGCGGCTGGGGTGTTATGGATGACGAAGGGTTCCTCACGATTCGCTGTCCTGGACAATATGCATACCGCGATCGAATGCAGATTGCGAGGTCCCTAGCTTATAACCCTGAAAGAATAAGAGTCATTTCGAGCCCAATTGGCGGTGCCTTCGGCGGGAAGGATGAAATCACGGTTCAAATATATCTTGCTCTCCTTGCGCTCCATACGAAGGGCCGGCCTGTAAAAATCCATTTAAGCCGGGAAGAGTCTGTCATCGCGGGCATAAAAAGGCATCCTTTTAAAGTCCAGATGAAGACCGCTGCCAAAAAAGACGGGACACTCCTTGCCAATCAGGTGAAAGCCATAGGAGATACTGGTGCTTATGCATCACTTGGAGGAGCAGTCATTGCCCTTGCGATCGAACATTCATGCGGCCCTTATAAAATTCCGAATGTGGATCTCGAAGGATTCTGTGTGTATACCAATAATGGCATTGCCGGTGCCTTCAGAGGCTTTGGTGTCAATCAGGTATGCATGGGAATTGAAACACATATGGACATGATTGCAGAAAAGCTTGGAATAGACCCTATTGAATTGCGCAAAAAAAATGTCTATCACCAAGGTGAAGTTTCCAGTGTCGGCCATATTGTCAAATCCAGTGTCGGAACCTATAAAACCCTGGAAACAGCAGAGAATTGCGACCTGTGGAAGAACCGGGAAAAATACAAATCCGAAGTAAGTGAGCCATGGAAAAAACGGGGAGTTTCCGTGGCAACATCCTTTCATGGCATCGGAATGGGCATTGGTCTTCCCGACTATGGAGCCGCCTCTATTGAACTTCTTCCGGATGGAACATTCCTTGTTGGTGTGGGATGCGAGGAGATTGGCGGAGGCAACAGCACCGCCTATGCCCAGATAGCCGCTGAAATGCTGAACTGTGATATCAGCAATATCAGCATCGTTCAAGGTGATACACATAGAACACTTGATAGCGGTACTGTAACTGCATCCCGCTCCACCTATACCGGAGGAAGAGCTGTCGCGGCAGCAGCACCCAGGATGACTGAGCTTCTTATTCAAACTGCAGCTGAAATGCTGAATTTAGATTCATCTCAAATTGACTTAAGACCGAACCATATTTCAGCCCATGGAGAGACCATCCCTTATAAGTCTATCTATAAATACCTTTATGACCATCATCAGGCAACTAGAGTAGAAGGACACTTCTACCTGCCGAAAGAAAAAGAAGAAATCAAAGGTTCAGGCGGTGCTCCCCACCATTTATACGGATATTTGACACATGTGGTGATGGTGGAAGTTGATACTTTAACAGGTGAAACGGAAGTTTTGCGGGTTGTGTCCATCCCGGATGCGGGCAAGGTCATTAATCCGCAAGGGCTGGAGGGCCAGACTGAAGGCGGAGCCGTAATGGGCATCGGGTATACCCTGTATGAAGATATACTGATCGAGAATGGGTATCATAAAACGCGGAATTTCACTGATTATATCATCCCTACTATTCGCGAGACTCCTTTGATTGAGACCTTTTCGGTAGAAGAGCCCGAACAATCAGGACCCTTTGGGGCGAAGGGAATTGGAGAAGTGGTAATGATTCCGATTATTGCTGCTATTATGTCAGCCATATATGATGCAACAGGAGCCAGAATCCGCCATCTGCCCGCTACTCCCGAAAGAGTGTTTAATGCCTTAAAAGATCTCAAAAAACAAAAAGTCCAATCCACAAGGTGATCCTATTGATGAGCAGCCATTTATTTGCCAGATTAGAACAGTCAATCAAAAACCGGAAAGACACATTTCTGCTGACCATAACAAATTATCCTGATGAAAAACTCATTGGAGCCAAAGCTTTATTATGGCCAGGCGGAGAATTCTGCACTGAAGCCTCCCTTCTGCCGCTTGATGTGAGGGATTTATTAGCGGTACATTGCAATAAATTGGTCACCAAAAAACGGTCCGGCACTGTGAGATTTATGTGGAAAGAACGTTTAGTTGAATGTTTTGCAGAGTACTTCCCTTCTCCTCTCCATTTGATAGTCGCCGGTGCCGGCCATGTGTGTGAACCCGTGGCAGAAATGGGACGTATGCTCGGATTTTTCGTGACAGTAATAGACGATCGGAAAGAGTATGCAAACAGAGAACGCTTTCCAAATGCGGATGAAGTGGTTTGCCAATCCTATCTGGAATATTTCAGGCATGTCGACATTTCAGAAAAATCGTATATTCTCCTTCTTACAAGGGGACATAAGTATGATGTTCTCAGTTTGAATGAACTTTTAAAAAGGGAATGTCAGGCAGGATATATTGGAATGATCGGCAGCAGAAGACGTATTTCGGGTGTATTCGAAGAACTTCAGGAGGATTTTCGGGATGAAAGCTTTGAAAATCTATACACCCCTGTGGGTCTTGATATTGGTGCTGAAACTCCTGCAGAAATTGCTGTCAGCATCATGGCAGAAATTCTGAAAGTGAAAAATCAAAAATCAGGAGATTCCTTAAGTTCGCAAATTAAAAGATTTGCAAAAATGGGTTTCCATGAGGGGGCTGGCAAATGGACCAAATGCAGCTTATAAAGCGGGCCCTCGATATCAGGAAAGGAGGTGAGAAAGCAGCACTCGCCACAATTATCCGCACGAAGGGCTCTACCCCGAGAAAAACTGGAAGCCGGATGATTGTGTTCCCCTGCGGAAGAATAGAAGGAACAATTGGCGGAGGCTGTGGTGAAGCAGAAGTAATTGAAAAGGCTTTCCAGGTCATACAAACAAATACCCCAAGTCAAAAGCGCGTAGATTTAACAAAAGGGCTGTTTTATGAAGATGGCGGAATATGCGGTGGAATTATGGATGTTTTTATTGAACCCATCTAACCAGGAAAATAGATCTCCCGCCTGTTCCATGTTCTAGTCAGTTCGTGTCTCTGGATGAACATTAACCATGAATAAGGAGTGACCTTTCATGTCGATGATTGAAAAGGATCTTGGGTCGGGCCTCCCGCCTGCCTCTAATGCGAACCTCTTAGAACGGCTCTTTAAGCTTTCCGCACGGAACACAAATGTAAAGACAGAAATACTGGCTGGCATTACGTCGTTTATGACAATGAGCTATATCATCTTTGTCAACCCGATTATCTTAGCTGACGCAGGAATACCAAAAGAAGCCGCATTGGCTGCAACGATTTACGCAAGTGTCTTCTGTACCCTTCTAATGGCACTGTGGGCAAATTTCCCTGTAGCAGTAGCCCCGGGCATGGGGCTGAATGCATTTTTTGCGTATACAGTTGTTCTTGGTCAGGGTCTTTCCTGGCAAACAGCACTTGGTGCTGTATTTATATCGGGGATTGTGTTTTTAATTTTGACAGTTACCGGAGTCCGGCAGAAGATCGTAGATGGTGTCCCGGATGTCTTAAAGTCAGCTATAGGTGTAGGGATTGGTTTATTTATTGCTTTCATCGGGTTAAAAAATGCAGAGCTTGTAGTCGCAAATGACGCTACGTTTGTCGGATTGGGAAGTATCACCGCCAAGGGTCCGCTTCTTGCCCTATTCGGATTAATTATTGCCGCCCTCCTGATGGCAAAGAAAGTAAAAGGCGCCCTGCTTATTAGTATATTAGGTACAAGTGCAGCAGCCATGATTGTTGGTTTTATTGCCTACCCAAAAGCAGTAGGTGACATCGTGTCCCTCAATCTCCCTAGCATGTCTGAGACGTTTTTAGCTATGGATATTATGGGAGCAGTAAAATATGGCATCATCTCAGTCATTTTCTCCTTTACGATAGTAGAATTATTTGACAATTTAGCTACCCTCATCGGATTATCAAGAAAAGCCGGCCTCACAGATGAAAATGGAAAAATTGAAAACCTGGATCGTGCTCTTCAGGCAGATGCAGTTGGAACGATGGCAAGTGCAGCCTTCGGAAGCACTGCCTTAAACGCTTACGTCGAAAACGCCACAGGGATCTCGGAAGGCGGACGCACCGGCTTAACTTCTTTAACTGTAGCTGTACTGTTTTTCCTGTCGCTCATTTTTGCTCCGCTCATCTATTTCATACCGTCTGTCGCAACTGCACCTATTCTCATTCTAGTTGGAGCCTTAATGCTTAGTGAAATTAAACATATAAGCTTTGATGATTTTACTGATGTGATTCCTGTCTTTTTAACGATTGTTCTCATGCCTTTAACGTTCAGCATCGCCCAGGGACTGGCATTCGGCTTTATCTCTTACACACTGCTCAAGCTTCTTACTGGCAAGCATCAGCAAATCCACTGGATCATGTATTTTGTAAGCGTTGCCTTTATTATTAATTTCATTATGGGCGGTCATTAATCTGATGACTGATATTTTCTACAAAGTGGGGAGTCCATATGAAGCTTACCATTGAAATGTTACGAAAAAGAATTGATGTGGCGGCTAAAAGAACTCTTGCCGATCTGGTTATTAAAAACGGAAAGGTAATAAACGTATTTACACGTGAAATCATCGAGGAAGACATAGCAGTTGCAGATGGATTCATAGCTGGCTTAGGAAGCTATGAAGGCAAAGAAATTATTGATGCTGGGGGCAGCTTTATCGCTCCCGGCTTTGTTGATGGGCATGTTCATATAGAGTCGGCGATGGTTACTCCTGCTGAGTTCAGTAATGTTGTCCTCCCACATGGAGTAACGACAGTGATTGCAGACCCTCATGAAATAGCCAATGTCAGCGGTACTGACGGCATTGACTTCATGCTTGAATCTTCAGAAGATATCCCGCTCGATGTATTTTTTATGCTTCCATCCTGCGTGCCTGCAACTCCATTTGAAAATGCCGGCGCTTCCCTCAGTTATACGGATCTCGAAAAATATTACAGTCACCCAAGAGTGCTGGGGCTCGGTGAAGTTATGGATTATCCCGCTGTTATGAACAATGATGAGGGAATGCTGAAAAAACTGGAAGCAGCCTATAGTAAAGGAAAATGCATTGATGGGCATGCAGCAGGACTTAATGCGGATGAAATCAATATTTACATGGCAGCCGGCATAAGAACAGACCATGAATGCATCAATCCAGAAGAAGCACTGGACCGGATGCGCAAAGGGATGTATGTAATGCTGCGGGAGGGGTCTGCGGCGAGAGATTTATTGTCCCTTCTCAAATCTGTCAGCGAACAAAACGCACGGCGCTGTTTATTTGTTACGGATGATAAGCATCTGGATGATTTGATCAATGAAGGCAGCATTGATCATAATGTCAGAATGGCCATTAGCGAAGGGATTGACCCTCTCCTTGCCATACAGATCGCTACTCTGAATGCAGCAGAATGTTTCGGCCTGAAAAATAAAGGGGCTATTGCTCCCGGTTATGAAGCCGACCTGGTTTTTCTTAGTGATCTAAGAAGTGTCAAGGTGGAGAAAGTAATAAAGAGCGGAATACTTGCTGCAGAAAACGGGTTCATGAAGAATTCTGTTCCCAACAGCATTGCACCTGCAGCACCCATCTTGAACAGTGTCAAAATCAGCAGCATGAGCTATGATAATTTAAGCATTCCGATTGGGAATGGTGACTGCAATATCATTGGCATTATACCGAACAGCATTGTGACCAGGCATCTGGTGGAAAAGGCAGATGTAATGGATGGATATTTCCAGCCAAATCCTCATAGAGATCTCTTAAAGCTGGCGGTTGTTGAGCGGCACAATTGCACAGGCAGCCTGGGACTTGGCATTGTGAAGGGATTAGGGATCACAAGAGGCGCGATTGCTTCAACAGTTGCCCACGATTCTCATAACATTGTCGCAGCAGGCACATCAGATGAGGATTTGCTGGCTGCCATTAAGCAGACCGCAGCCATGAAAGGCGGCCTTGCTGTAGTCCAGGATGGGAAGATTCTTGCCGAACTGCCTCTGCCTATTGCAGGACTCATGACTGATCGGGATTCTTCATTTATCCATTCACGTTTATCCCAATTGAATCATGCACTTATGACAATCGGATGCAGCATGGAATTCAACCCGTTTTTGACGCTCTCATTTTTAGCGCTTCCGGTTATCCCTGAACTCAAATTAACTGATAAGGGTTTATTTTCTGTAAGATCTTTTAGCCACATTAAAGCTGAGGCAGAAAAATAAGGCCGGGATGTTCTCCGGCCTTTCTTTCATTTTTTAGCTGCTTCCTTATTAGTTAAAGTTAAGGCAGACCAGGCTGTTTCATCTGCAAAGTACCTGCTCCAGCTTGCAACACCGGCTAAATTATACTTCTTAGCTAATTCAGCCCGTTTGGATAGTGAAATTTCATCTTCAAGCCACACTCTGTATGTGATTTTATCTTTTTCTGAAAAATGCTCCGCATAATTTTGCCCGCTTGCCGGATCGTATACCGGAGTAATTTTATTTTGACTGAGCCATTCTTTCACTTTGCCCATTGATAGGGCTTTGGAAGAAACATCCCCATTTGATTTTTGTTCCCATAATCTTGTATATAAAGGCACACCCAATATTAATTTCTCATTGGGCACAACCTCGAGCAAAAGTTTCAGGTTTTCCTCGACCCACGGGAGGCTCGCTACACTTCCCGCAACCTGTGAGCTGCCCCAATGCTCATCATAAGCCATGACTACCATATAATCTGCTATCCCGGCAAGCTTATCCCTTTCATAAAAAGCCGACCAATTGCCGCTTGATGAAATGAAGGTGATATCCATCGACACTACTAAACCTGCTTCATGAAAGTAAGGAGTGGCTTCCCTTACAAACTGTGTTATATAAGGCCCGTCTACAGGATTAACATTTTCAATGTCCAGATTGATCCCGTTTAATCCATATAATTGACTGAAATGCAGAAGCTGGCGAATCATATTCTGCCTTGTTTCAAAAGAACCAAAAGCTTCATGTGTTAATTCAGGGTCAAATGCATTTGAAAACAAGCCCCAAATTTGGTATCCCTGTTTTCTGGACCATTTGCATAATCCTTTGAACCAAGATTTTTAATAGTCCCTTTTCCGTCCGCCAGCTCAAACCATGTTGGTGAAATGACATTCACACCAGCCATCATCGGGATGTTCGAAGTATTCGGGTTTTTAGTATATACAGCTTCCCAGGTCAGCTGAATAGGTCCTTCCATTTTGGGAACTGTATATTCTGTTTCTTCAAGGGAAATAGCAATTTTCTTGCTCTCCCCCTTTTTTATGTATTGCTTCTTCATATAACCGGCTCTGCCGTCTTCTTTTCTGATAAGATAGTAGTCTCCCTTTTTCTGCTCAATAAAAATTTTCTCCTTAGGAGATACGGTGGCTGTATATGGTGAATCCAGGCTTGCTTTTGTCCGCAGCCGGAGAAATTCTTCATGAATATCTTTTTCCGTCACTTTACCGGAAGCCATAGTCTCCCCATTCTTTTTAATCCAAACTGCACCTGTATCAGAGAGTATTGAATAAGTAATGGGATAGAAAGCCACCAGGGGCTCAATCGCTAAATACCTTTCTCCACCTATCTGTTTAACAGCAGAAAAGTCCAATTTAACAGCCTCCTCATTCACATAATAACTCGAAGATTCAGTCGGAAGCTGTACTACTTTATTCTTAGTGGCAATGATGATAGATTGTGAATGTTCATCAACAATAATAGCGTCATCAACAAATTTCTGCAGAAAAGTTAATGGCAGATAGATCGTTTCCCCTTCTAAATAAGCATTTCCTGCCTGTTTGCCCATAAACAAAATCGGATGATCTCCTTTAAAGTAAGCTGCCTTCTCCTTTGAAGCAAAAGGGTATAAAAATAGGATTATGCTTGAGATTATCAGTGTAAAAGCAAACAAAAGCCCCGCAAAAATAAATTTTTTAGCGGGAGCCTTTTTCTGACTTGTTTCTATTTCATACATTCCTTTTCCTCCCCTTACTTCCATCGTAACGAAATAATCAGATAATGGGAAGAAAATTTAGAATATCTTCAATTATTCACCCCTTCCTATATTAACGAAATTAATACAGGAAAGGTTTCAACTTTTTATCAGTATGTTGTAAAGTGAGTAAGCTTCTGCAGTCTGTAAGTAATATATTTAACCCCCGGCATTTTCTCGTTGGATGAATAGTTCTTTGTATAAATGGCACCGTCATTATTCCAAAGCTTATTAAAATACCTGTCAACATCCCTCATAACCTGGGATTGGGCTGGAGCACTGATTTTTAAATTTGTCTCCAGGTTTAAATCATCCAGATTTCTTCTTGTAAAATTAGCTGAACCAGCTATGATCAAACTTTTTTCTTTGCCGGTTACATACATGATTTTCGGATGGTATTGTTCAAATCCAGTATTGTACCATCTGATTTTTATGTTTTCATGGCCCAGTTTATCCAATTCAGCAGCAACAGGTATATTAGGGAGCCCAATTTTTTCAGATCCGAAAGCGTTCTGGTTGGGATCCAGGATCATTTGTACTATAACTCCCCGGTCGGCTGCTTCTTTAAGTGCGTCAACCACTTTCCGGTCAGCAAGATAAAACATGCCAAGCCAGATGGTTTCCCCTTTCTTGACTTTATTGATTTCTTGAAGAATGTGTTTATAAATTTTGCCTTCAGTCAGCACCTGGACCTTAAGCGGACCGGTTTTATTACTCTTTTCAGGTTTGAAATCTGCCAATTTGCCGGATGCTGAATAATCGACCACAGCCTGCTCCGTTTTGACGAGATCAGCTAAGATGGGCCCTTTTACTTCAAATGCTATATTGGAATGAAATCCGCTGGCATTGTGCGGGTTTCCTGAAGTAACAATTCCTGTTTTTTCCGTCACAAAAACCTTCCGGTGATTTGCTTTTATGTTCATTAGATCGAGATAGGACCTGAATGTCACCTTTGGAGCATTTTCTGCGAGCGGATTCGGCAGCCAGCCTTCTCCACTCTGGCCAAACCATTGAATAAACACACGCCAGAATGCCGAATAAATGGGATTTGAATCTCTTAAAGGAACTAGTGAAGTATAAACCACGTTTATGCCATTCTCTTTAAGTTCCCGGAATTCCGGAACTTCATGCGATCCATAGGTGCTGTTAATCCGATCCGTGATCACGGTAATTTCCATATTCGGGCGGCTGAGCTTTTTTTCGATTAGCTTATCAGCAATTTTACCGCTAATATCCGGATATTTTTTATCCCCATCATTAAAGCCATTGAATAAAAACATATCCATCACTATAAAATCCTCTGACTCGTCAATTGCTTCTATAATGCGCTGAAAGATCTGCTGTTCACTTTCTCTTTTGCCATTTTCTTTTTCATAGGTTAAATCGTAAAGGAACTGAGCATCCTCTGCAGAATATACTTCCCCTTCAAACGAAAGACCCTTTGGCAGTGATTTATTGGATTGATAGATGATGGTTGCTGCCAATACCAGCACAAGGCTCAATATGGGTATCCATACCTTTTTTATTTTTACTTTTCCCAGAACCTTTTTCACCAAGACTCCCCCTGCTCCTTAGACTGCGATAACTATATATAGACCATTTTTGACTATTGTAAACTCATCTATGCGCCTTCAGGCAAAATAAAAGACGAAGGCAGGTGCCTTCGCCATTTATATCTATTATTAGCCAACAAGCTTTACAAGCATATGAGACAGCTTATGCTTTTCTTCTTCTGTTCCTACCTTCCACAATTCCTGAAGAAGTTTTTCTTCCCGGTTTCTCGGATCTTCTTTGGAAGCCAGATAATCTCCTACCTTTTGAGCAGTATTAGCAAGCTGCTCCTCATCCATGCCCATTTTCTGTCCCATGGAAACCTTTCCGCTTAAATAATCTTTAAATCCATCAAAGCTTGAAAGAATTTCATCTTTCTTCTCGCTCCCCATGTTATCAAGCTTTCCCTCTACATTAGCTGCTTGTCCATTTACGTTATTATTTTGTTCCATGCTGAATCTCTCCTTTAATTGGATTTGATTGCTGTGACAGTCTACTAATACCCGGTGTCAAACATATCAAACAAAAGCCAGAGAGTTTGAAGCACCCCCCTGAAATAAATTGGACTTCTTTTTAATTGCACATGGTATGCTGCTTTGCTCACATGGTACAATATACTAACATAGAAAGTATGAAGGAGAGTTTTTATGATTTATGGAATTATCATTATTTTAGCTTATTTACTTGGCTCCATTCCTTCAGGTTTAATTGTAGGAAAACTTTTTTATGGAGTGGATATTCGTGAGCATGGCAGCGGAAATCTGGGCGGTACCAATACATTCCGGACCCTTGGAGTGAAGGCCGGCATGATCGTGACCATAGCTGATATCTTAAAAGGCACCCTTGCTGCATCCCTTCCCTTGTTCTTTGGCTCGGATATGCATCACCTTATTGCCGGAGTTTTTGCCGTTATTGGACATATGTATCCTCTGTTTGCCGGTTTTCGGGGAGGAAAAGCAGTGGCAACTTCAGGCGGAGTGCTATTAGCCTATGTACCGTTCATGTTTCTTATCATATTGGGTGTTTTCTTCTTAAGCCTTTACATAACTAAGTATGTGTCTTTATCCTCTATTCTGGCAGCAGCAGCATCCATCATTTACGCTCTTATTTTAGGTGACATCCCGCTAATTATCGTTGTTTCCATCCTGGGATTCTTTGTTATATACAGGCACAGGGCCAACATTAAACGAATCAGGGACAAAACCGAGCCCAAAATAAAATGGCTTGGCTAAAAACCAGCCGGCACCGCAAAGCAGCAGATCTTATTTCTGCTGTTTTTTACTTTGTAAATAAATTTTTATACATAAAAGAACATATATTGATATCTTTCGCCATACATTAGTTTAGGCTTAACTTTTGCCGAAAACGCTAATGTTAGGATGAACAATGAGATGGAAAAGGAAAAAAAGAGGTATATAAAAATAGCAGAAAGAGATATCTGCGAAAGCGGCAGTCAGCTGGCAGCAGCATTAGCCCATGAAATCAGAAATCCGCTGACAACAGTGAAAGGGTTTATGCAGCTCTTGATGCCCCATTTAGTTGAAATCGGCAAAGAACAGTACGCCCAAATTGCGATTGATGAGATTAATAGGGCAAATGATCTGATTTATGATTTTCTAAATGCATCGAAACCTGGAATAAACAAGAAAACGGAAATAGACTTAAACACATTGATTCAGGAAATGAAGATTTCTTTCGAAAATCAGGCAAATATTAAAAATATAAACCTTTCAGTTAACCTATGTCCTGGAGAGCCCGCCATCTATGGTGATTCTAATAAGATAAAGCAAGTACTGATTAATTTAATAAAAAATGCACTGGAGGCATGTGAAGACGCTCATGCAGGAGAAGGAATGGTTTGCCTGACTGCCAAATCAAACAGCCGGAAAATCCAAATCATTATTGAGGATAATGGACCGGGAATGACAGGAGAAACGATCAGCAGATTATTTTTGCCATTTTATACAACGAAAGAAAAAGGGACTGGCATTGGTTTGTCCATATGCCGGAAAATAATTGAGGAACATAATGGCAGAATTAAAGTCCATTCCACTCTTTCAAAAGGCAGTGTTTTTACAATTGAACTTCCTATGGCTTCGAACCAATAAAAGGCATTGAATATATGGAAAAATTGCAGAAAAATGATGAAAAATGCGAAAGTTCATATTAAAATTAGACTATTAATATATATTATGATGCTTTATATTAAGGGGATAATTTTGATGAAAAACACCAAAGCCTTCCTGTTATCTGCATTTTTCTGTACCACATTAGTAATTTGTTCGGGTCTCTTAATCTATAAAATGCACACTGAATATAAGGCTGAGGCAGCCGAAGCCAAACCTGTTCAATTGCATGCTGAAAATAGGGAAACTGCCGAGGGTAATAAAATCCTTATTGAAAGGGTGACCTTGGGAGCTATCGGAGACATCCTTATTCATGATTGGGTATATAATGATGCTAAAACAAAAACAGGCTATGATTTCAAACCGATGTTTGAACATGCAAAGTCGCTATTAAGTACTCCCGATCTCTTACTTGCCAATCAAGAGACTATTCTTGGCGGCCCAAAGATAGGAATTTCCAGTTACCCAATGTTCAACAGCCCTCAGGAAGTGGGGAATGCCCTCATTGATGCAGGCGTTGATATTGTATCAACTGCCAATAACCATTCACTCGATAAGGGAGTAAAGGGCTTGGAAGCCTCTCTGGATTATATGGATCAAATTGGTTTGCCGCATGTGGGAACGAGCAGAACACCCCGTGAGCAGCAAACCTTGAAAATACTCAGCAAAAACGGAATTAAAGTTGCCTATCTTTCTTATACCTATGGCACAAACGGAATTCCTGTTCCGGCAGGTAAGGAATATCTCGTTAATCTCATTGATGAAACCGCCATAAAAAAAGAAATTAACCGGGCTAAAGACGAAGCTGACGTCGTTGTGATGAGTATGCATTGGGGAAATGAATACCAGCTTCAGCCAACAGAGGAGCAAAAGAAATTAGCTGAGACTCTCGTAAATGAAGGTGTTGACATTATCTTCGGCCACCATCCACATGTGCTGCAGCCTATGGAGTGGATTGACAGAAAAGACGGCGGCCGGTCATTGGTCGTTTACTCGCTTGGCAATTTTTTATCCGGTCAGATGCGCGATTATAAAGATATAGGCGGGCTTGCCACTGTGGAGGTTACAAAATATATAGACCAAAACGGGGTCGATATCTCACTTACCAAACCGGAATTCGTCCCGACCTACGTCAGCAATAAACAGCTGAGTAATTACCGGATCGTACCGCTCGAGGATGCGGGAAGCTTTGGTTTACCACATGCAGAGTCCAAATTTGCCGAAATTATGAAACATATGATGGGAAATGTTCAGTAAAGCGCTTATAGCGCTTTTTTTGTGTAAAAAATGGTAAAATATCTTGTATGCAGGGAGGTTCTATTATGAAAACCGTAAATGTTAATAAGTCTCTTCCTTTTTTGCAGCTAAGCGTATTCACCGCTGGCGTATTGCTTTTTCAATCGAAGCTTTTCGCTTTCGCTTTCATTCTTTCGTTTGGCCTTATCATTTTTTTATTGCTTCTCTCAAAGCAGGAGCGTGTTTTTTCCTGGACCATTGCCGGATATTTAACAGGCAGCCTTTTGTTTCTTTATGGTGATAAGCTGCTTGATGCACTGCCCCTTCCATACTATATCTTATTGATATTGAATCGGTTTCTTCTGGTGATCCCGATACTGATTCTGGTCTATATTTCAATAAAGTTTAATAAAACGGCCTTCCCCTTTCTGCAAAAACCGGATTGGAATTCCCTCATATTTTTCCCATTCATATGGAGCGGTTTCCATTCAATAAAAATAAAGTATTTTCTTATGATTGCTATCCTAATTAATTTTGCTGCATTTGCTTATTCTATTTTTTCAGCAAATATCTCGTTTTCAAGGGACTTTTTAATATTCCTGATTGGCTTCTCGATTGTAAACGGGATAATGGAAGAGCTTTTATGGAGAGGAATCATCTTATCCAGAATGGCTGAACTGTCAGGAGAAAAGACAGCAGTTCTTTTTTCGGGGCTGGCATTTGGATTTTCTCATATCATGCTTGGCTACTCATTTGTTTTGTGTCTGCTGTTTGCTGTCGGAGGGATATTTTACGCGGCCGTCACAGTGAAATCCCAAAGCATCTTTCCTGCTTTCATATGGCATATGGCCATGAACGTATTTATGATTTTAAGCGGTTTAATATCTTTTCCAGGATAGTTGAGTGCTGACATGGCCATCAAAAAAGAAATGCAGCAGACATTTTATTCGCGCATAAGGAAAAACTAGCCTATAATATGACTATCACCCAAGAGGAGGAATTTCAAATGAACATACATATCGAAGATCAGGCTGCCCAATGGCATCAGGAAGAAATGCTCTTAAATAAGGGTGACTTCGTCCGCTTTTTTGCAAGATATGGAGGCTGCAGCACTGTTCAGCAGGGATTTTCATTAGGCGTCTCGAATGAACAGCCACATGACGCAGGAGTGCAGACTGAAAAAAACGGAATTACTTACTTTATCGAAGAAAAGGACTTATGGTACTTTGATAATCACGATTTGTTCGTGACATTTAATAAAAAAGCACAGGAACCTGAATTCAAATATACCAATGAGTAAAAGAAGCAGACACTGCCTGCTTCTTCTTTCATTTCAGCTGTTCCAGCTGCTCCAACAGCTTCTCTTTTTCAAGGATTTCCTTCTGCCTGGCCCCAATCAAATCAAAGTGTGAGTAGCCATCAGTCCGATAATCAATCCACTCCGGCTTAAGGCCATGCGATTCTCCCCAATCAATCAATTTCTTCAAATCTGAACAGCCGACCTTTGTGACCGTTTTACACCCAGGGAATCGCTCATCTAACCAATAATGAGTTAAAAAAGCAATTTCACCACGGTCTATTTTCCTCTTCCATTCTTGAAGATCTTTCCTTCGAAGGCCGAATGCCATTTTTAATCTCCATCCTTTATTATCTGACAGCACCTTCAGGCTGTTTTTTTGCCTTTTCATATGCTTCATGCCAATCAGGATATTTCTTTTTAATTGAGATTGGGCGGAAATTATCCTTTTTGACGCAAACATGCTTGGACAAGCCTGTTACGGCAAGCTCTCCTACATCATTGAATATTTCATATCCATAGCTGACGCGGAAACCGTCATACTCTTCAATCCAGGTCTTAATTGTTGCAGTTTGCCCGTAGCGCAATGGTTTTTTATAAGAAGCAAGGATATCCAGAACAGGAGAGATGATTCCATCCTTCTCCATTTCGGCATAACTGAATCCAAGATCTTTTATGATCTGTGTCCGGCCAAGCTCCATCCATACCAGGTAATTGGCATGGTATACTACTCCCATTTGATCTGTTTCTGCATACCTAACCTCTATTTCTCTTGTTGAGATGAGCATCCCTATTCCCCTTTACTTATTTTATTTAAAGCGATTTCGAAATCCGGCTTCTCCAAAATGCTTACCTGCTCAATATCCTCAGCAAGTGCTGAAACAATTCTCATGGCCTGTGCCTGAATGGCCTCATCCGCAAGATTGGCCGCAAAACGTCCATTCCCGTTTACTACAATCTTTGATAAAGTGTGGTTAAGGTAATCCTTTGCTTCCTCCGTTAGAGTGTATTCATATTTTCCAGCATACGAAATAATAATTTCCAGGAGCTCTGCGGTTGAATAATCCTTGAAATGAAAGAACTTTTTGAATCGGGACTTTAACCCAGGGTTACTTGCCAATAGCTTCTCCATTTCATTCGGGTAGCCAGCCAAAACAACGATAAGATTTTCATTATGCTTTGTCATTTCATCCACTAACGTATCAATGACTTCTTTGCCAAAATCTCCTGATGTCTGGGAAAGAAGTGAATATGCCTCATCGATGAATAGGACGCCGCCTAATGCCTCTCTTATCTTTTTCTTTGTCTTGATAGCAGTTTGGCCAACATAGCCGGCTACAAAATCAGCACGGCTCGCAACCATTAAATGTCCGCGTTTCAGGAATCCGCATTCCTTCAGCAATTCTGCATAGATCTTTGCTACAGTCGTTTTTCCTGTACCCGGATTACCGGTGAATACTGAATGGAGCTGGATTGGGACAACCGGAAGATCTTTTTCACGGCGCATCTGCTGCATTTTAACAAAGGACACTAAGTTTTGAACTTCTGTTTTAACTGTTTCAAGTCCAACCAGCCGGTCAAGCTGCTCCTGTGGATTCATCAGTTTTTCTTCTTCTTCACTTTCAAAATCCTCTTTTTCCAAAAGTGTATACGACATGATGTTTTCATTATTTTTTGCTTGTGAGCCTTTTTTAAAAATCGCATCCAAAACAATGTTTCTGACAGTCCTCGCATTACCGAAAGTATCATCAACCCGTTCTTTTTCAATACGTTTGCCCAGTTCCTGCTTTGCTCCTTCAGTAAGGACATAGTCATTATCAGCAGACAGCTTTTCAGCAATCTGCAAAAGCTCCATATTCGTATAATCAGGCAGTGCAATAAAGTTCGACTCCGGGAAACGGCTGCGGAGACCAGGATTGCTGTCGAGAAATTGTCTCATCTCTTCTGGATAACCGGCCATGATAACCGCAAACTTTCCTCCGTACTCAGTTCCAGTCATGAGCGATACAAGGGTATCAATGGCAGTTTGTCCATAATCGCTGCCAGTCTGCCCCTCACGCTTTAAGCTGTATGCCTCATCAATGAACAGTACACCGCCGATCGCCTTTTCAACAGCAGCCCTGACATTTTCTTCTGTTTGCCCGACAAATCCGCCAACCAGCTGTGATCGGTCAGCTTCGATCACTTCTTCCCGAGGCAAAACACCAAGGCTATGATAAATCTTTGCCAACAGCCGTGCGATAGTTGTTTTTCCCGTACCTGGATTTCCGGTTAGTATCATGTTAAGGCTGAGTTCATCCTTTGTCTGAAAACCCAGTGACTTGCGTTCGTTTTGATATTTTAAAAACCGATAAAAGTCATGAACTCTGCTTTTGACCGAGTTAAGGCCAACCATGTCATTAAGTTCATCCAGTGGATCGGTTTGTACTCCAGATTCCTCTTCCTCTGATTCAAATATCTCTTTCCAGTCATTTTTAAGTCTGTTGATGGCACTTAAGTGATTTTTCATATCTGTATAGTATGTTGAAGTATGGAAGACACCTGAAATGGATTGTTCATATTCCTCAGAAGCCTTTAAAAGAAAAGCTGTCTCTTCAATAGCTTTATCAAGTATTTCAGTTAACTTCCGGTATTCCTCATCCTCATAGGCATGCTGCTTTTTTTGCAGGTCTTCTAACTCGTCATCCGCTTTGTTCATAAAGCTTCGGCAAATTTCTATAAATTGCTCAGCTGTTTTCTTTTTAGCAGCTCTGTTATCGGTTTCCCGTATCGGCGGGAAAGTCAATGCTTCAAGGAGATTGCTTTTATTTTTCCATTCGGATTTTCCTAATTGGGCCGCTGCCAATGTATTGCCAGTGTCCAGCTCAACTGCTTTCTGCAGCCATGCACTGGCAAGAGTATCATCAGTATTCTTATTTAACCGGGAGATAGCAGCCAGGGCTAATAATTCCGAAAGCAGACCTGGATTTGTCTTTTCATTCATATTCTTAATTACATTCAGCAACTCTGCTTCATTTTGTATGTATCCGTATTGATCAAGCTCATTTTTCCATTGGCCAACCTTAATTTCTGATTTAACCTGTCTATTCTGCTGTGTCATCGATTATCACTTCTTCTTCTTAGTTTCCTCAACTTATCTTACCATATTTCAATAATTATCTATAAGGATGCGCTCCATATCTCCATAGGAAAAGACCTAATCATAATCGATTAGGTCTTGAAGCTGTCAATAATTATTTTTCTCGCTGCTATTGCCGTTTTGCTGTGCCTGGTATTCATCCTTGATTTCTGAACGGAAAGAGTCAAGACTTTCCCGGCGGCGCTCATTTTTAGCTTCAATTCTGGCAAGATCTTCTGCATTGGCATACTTCATTGATTCTTCAGCCTCGTCCATGTTCTCAATCGTATGAACGATCATGGATTGAAGCTTTTCAACGTTATCGCTGCGATCATCAGGGTTTGGTCTATTATATGCCATGGTATGTTCCTCCCTTTGTTAGGTGATGGTACAGATTTAGTTTGTGAAAGAACAAGAAAAATATTGGCGGAAAAGTGTGGGTTGCTTGCCTGATATATTCGGAAGCAAAAGAACCTGCCGTTAAAATAATGGCAGGTTCTATTTTCAATTATTCGCCTTTAGTTTGTATTACTTGAGCATGCTGTCCGGATTTGTCCTGCATCTTCTTGCCTTTGTTGCCGCCAAATCCGCGTGATTGTGTACCGATATGGTTCGGATTGAAATGATTAGGGTGTCTTTTTGGATTACTCATTCATATCCCTCCTCATTTAAAGTTTGTGCATTTGAAGAGGGTTTCATGATTGGCAAGTAATTCTATTCAGCCTTATTCAGACGTTTGAGCTCGAGGCGCTCTTCGATTTTTTCCATAGCATCATGATCTTTAAGCAGCTGGTTTTTATTTTCTAGTACTAATTCAGCAAAGGAGCGTTTTCTAGGCTTTCTCATAAATCTTTCACCTTCCTTTAATAACATTGTAACAATCATTATCTCCAGAAAACCGTTAAATTATTACAACTTTTCGAAAATTTAATCCGCATATACCCAGACTACGTGAAAAAAGCTCATAAGGTTCGTTTTTATTGGTAAAACATTCAGAAAATATTAATTCTAATTAAATTTTTCCCTTTTTATGACTGCATAAACCTATAAAAAAAACATCTGCTTTTGCAAATGTTTTTCTACATTTCATCTATATACTGATTCATAAGCTCCACAGACATCGCACTTAAATATTTATTCCGAATAATTCCCTCTTCATCAATAAAAAAAGTGGTTGGAATTGTTATTATTTGATAAGCGTTAGAAGCTTTTTCGTCCACATCAAGTAAAATCGGAAAGTTTACTCGCATTTCTTTAGCAAACCCTGCTACATCAGACTGAGGATCGATGTTCACCGCCAATATAGCAACTTCATTTCCCTTCTGAGTATAAAATTTTTGAATATCAGGCATTTCAGCTTTACATGGAGGACACCAGGTTGCCCAAAAATTCAGCATGACTTTTTTTCCTTTGTAATCTGAGAGCTTGACTGTTTCCCCCTGCAGATTTTTCAATTCGAAATCGGGGGCTTTCAAGCCTATTCCTAATCCTGTCTGATTAACGGGCCGACTTTCGACTTCACCTTTTTCAAAAGCCTGCACTGCAAAAACCGCGGTAATTATGACTAATAACACAGATGCTGCAAACATTTTTTTGAACATGCTGTTTTCCCTCCCGGCTTTTTAAGCCTTTTTGCTTCCTTGATTGTATTTTAACCTAGAAAAGCAAAATTAATAAGGTTCTGAACAGCCAATAAGACAGCATAAATGTGACAGATCCGTAAACAATTCCTTGAATCCATTTATTCAGCGGATAGTTGTATTTCTTAATAGCCAATACTAAATAGAATATAGCAAAAGAAGCTCCTAAAATTATTCCTTTCCTTCCTCCTGAGAAATATAGAATTCCCATCGCGCTGCTTAAAATATTTTCTGTTTGGAAAAGGATTGAACTAAACTTATAAGTAAAAAAGCCAATAAGAACTGCATTCAAGATGACATTCATAAAAACTTTTTTATATTCCCCACTGTCTCTTAAGACTTGTACAAAAGTGAAATAAGAAACAATTCCTGAAAGCAGGACTATTACCCATTCGTACTTCACTAATACTGGTCCAATCAAAAAAGCACCCAATATCAGCCCTCCATATTAAAGATACTATCAAGAAACCTAAACCCGTATGTTTTGTAAAAAAAAAACCGCTATGTGAGCAAACACATAGCGGCGGGTTAAAATTAGTTAGCCAATTTGTCACGAAGAACCATTTGAAGGATTCCGCCATGACGATAGTAATCGATTTCAACTTCAGAGTCGAAACGGACAAGAACTTCAAATGTAGTCTGGTTGCCGTTCTCATCTGTAGCTGTAACCTTAACAAAGTCACGTGGTCTAACATTTTCGTCGATTTGAACATCGATCGTTTCTTTTCCTGACAAGCCAAGAGTTTCTGCACTTTCGCCTTCCTTGAACTGAAGTGGAAGAACTCCCATTAGTACAAGGTTAGAACGGTGGATACGCTCATAGCTTTCAGCAATAACTGTTTTAATTCCAAGCAGGTTCGTACCTTTTGCAGCCCAGTCACGGGAAGATCCCATTCCATAGTCTTTGCCGGCAAGAACAACAAGGCCAGTTCCATCTTCTTTATACTTCATGCAAGCATCATAGATAGATGTAACTTCACCAGTTGGCCAGTAAGTTGTAAATCCGCCTTCTGTGCCTGGCGCAATTTGATTGCGGATACGGATGTTTGCAAATGTACCGCGCATCATTACCTCATGGTTACCGCGTCGGGATCCATAAGAGTTAAAGTCACGTGGTTCAACACCGTTCTCGCGAAGATATTTTCCTGCTGGCGTATCTTTTCCGATCGCACCTGCCGGAGAAATATGGTCAGTTGTTACAGAATCACCGAATTTGCCGACAACACGCAATCCTGATAAAGGTTTAACTTCAGCAGCATTAGGAGTTAAGCCTTCGAAGAATGGAGGGTTCTGAATATATGTTGAATTATCATCAAATGTATATAAAGGCTCATTGCTTGTTTGAATTTGATTCCAGCGAGCATTATCGTCAAATACATGCTCATATTCTTTACGGAACAATTCAGGTGTAACTGTCTGTTTAACCACTTCATTAACTTCAGCAGTAGATGGCCAAATATCGTTAAAGAAGACATCGTTGCCATTCTTGTCTTTTCCGATTGACTCGTTTTGAAGATCGATATCGACAGTTCCAGCTAGTGCATAAGCGACTACTAATGGCGGAGAAGCCAGGTAGTTAGCTTTTACAAGCGGATGGATACGTCCTTCAAAGTTACGGTTACCGGAAAGAACAGATGTTACAAGAAGATCGCTTTCAGCTACAGCCTTTTCGATTTCTTCTCTTAATGGACCGGAGTTACCGATACATGTTGTACAGCCATAGCCAACAAGGTTGAATCCAAGCTGTTCCATGTATGGAAGAAGTCCTGAATCACGCAGGTATCCAGTAACAACCTTAGATCCCGGTGCTAAAGAAGTTTTTACGAACTTAGGAACTTCCATTCCAAGTTCAACTGCCTTTTTCGCCACTAAACCTGCACCAACTAAAACGTAAGGGTTTGAAGTATTTGTACAGCTAGTGATTGCCGCAATGCCAACAGCACCCGTTTTCATCTTGGTTGAATCGCCATTTGCAAATTCAACAGTGACTTCTTTGTCGATTTCTTTCTTATCCAAGCCAAAGCCCTGGTTGCCCTGTGGAGCAGTTATCGCGTCATTGAACTCCTTTTTCATTGCTGAAAGCGGAATTAAATCCTGCGGACGCTTAGGACCTGAAAGGTTCGCTTCAATTTCGGAAAGATTGATTTCAACTACATTTGTGTATACCGGCTCTAAAGATGGATCGAAGAACATTCCATTTTCTTTGCAGTATTTTTCAACAATCTTGATTTGCTCTTCAGGACGTCCAGTCAGGCGCATGTAATCAAGGGCTTCTGCATCAACAGGGAAGAAACCGCAAGTTGCACCGTATTCCGGAGCCATGTTAGCAATTGTAGCGCGGTCAGCCAATGGAAGCTGTGGGACACCAGGGCCGAAGAATTCTACAAATTTGCCAACCACTCCCTGGCTGCGCAGTACTTGAGTTACTTTTAATGCAAGGTCAGTAGCAGTTGTTCCGTTAGGAAGCTCTCCAGTAAGCTTAACCCCTACAACTTCAGGAACAGGGAAATATGAAGGCTGGCCAAGCATACCTGCTTCAGCTTCAATACCTCCTACACCCCATCCAAGAACGCCGATACCGTTGATCATGGTTGTATGGGAGTCAGTACCTACAAGAGTATCAGGGAAGGCTTCGTAATCACCTTCCGTTGTCTCAAGCGCATGAACAACATTCGCAAGAAACTCAAGGTTTACCTGGTGAACAATACCTGTTGCAGGCGGAACTGCACGATAATTGTCAAATGCTTTTTGTGCCCAGCTTAAGAACTGGTAACGCTCTGCATTTCGCTCGAATTCAAGCTCCATGTTGGCCTCAAGTGAATCAGGTGTTCCATACTTATCTACCTGTACAGAGTGGTCAATAACCAGATCAACTGGCTTCTCAGGATTAATTTTGTCAGGATCTCCACCCATGTCAGCCATTGCCTTACGCAATGAAGCAAGGTCAACTACTGCCGGAACTCCAGTGAAGTCCTGCAGAATTACACGTGATGGTTTAAAAGGAACATCTACTTCTTTTACTTCAGAAGTTCCCCATTTTGCCAGGTTTTCAACATGCTCTTTTGTAATTACACGGCCGTCATATTGACGAAGTACTGATTCCAATAATACCTTAATTGAATAAGGCAATTTGGAAACATTACCTACTCCAGCTTGTTCCAGAGCTCCTAAATGATAGTAATGATAGCGCTTCCCGTCCAGATCAAAGGATTTGCGGGAATTGAACACATCGTTCTTTGCCAAATGTATTACCCCCTCTTTCAATAAACATCATATACCAAGTGTTAGGTAATTGTCGAAAAGTTTGAATTTTCGTCCATCCTTACTTTTCTCACAATTCCTATATTAATACAACCTGCTATATAAGTAAATAACAAGAAAGTTATTGTTTTTGATAAGTTTTTCTTATCATAATTTCTCATTTACTCGATTAAGTCTTTTAAATGCCGTAATTGATAGTGTTTTTCAATTAGACAAAAATTCCATACCTTGCCTGGTTATTATTCTGCAAAAACGAAAAAGGGAATCCGCCGGTCCAAAAAACAACATAAATTGACATTATCCAAGGAAAAATAGTAACAGGGAGGTGATGACTATGGCTAAAAGAAAGTCTAATCATATTATTCAAGGTATGAACGCTGCACAGGGCCAGGGCATAGGCGCAGGGTATAATGAGGAATATGCGAATGAACCATTAACAGAAGCTCAAAGGCAAAACAATAAAAAGCGGAAGAAGAATCAATAAATAATACCCGGCTGAACTGCAGCCGGGTAAATTCTAATACTGATTTACATCATCAACCATGGATCTTAAATCCTGCTGGAATCTTTCCAGCTGCGCTCGCTGATGGTCAGATGCAACCTCCAGGGCATTTTCAATTTGAGAGTATGCTTCATTTACTTCCTGCTTCAGATGTTTTAGCTGATGTCCATAACTGGCAGAATCTCTTACAATTTCAGCGTAAAGCTCCTGGGCATCTTCCATTCCCTGCTGTGCTGCCTGAAATGCCTGCTGTTTATCTTTATGGTATGGCATGTTTATTTCACTCCTAATAAAATTTGTACCATTAAATTGCGCAATAGTATCATAAAATATTCCGAGGAATCTCTTAGGAGCAAATCTTGACATTCAGCCACATTTTGCAAGGCAATTTTTCAATGGAAAAGAGACAAACTAACACATGAGATGAAGGTGAATATCACCTTGTATCTTTTTACCCGTCAGCCATTAAGACGGAAGCGGCATATCAGCTGCCTGGAGCGGAAGAAACATCCTATTAACCGAGGAGGACTTCAATTGAACAAAAACAATGGCAAAGACATGCGAAAGAATGCACCTAAAGGACATAATAATGATGGACAGCCTGAACCATTGAGCGGCTCTAAGAAAGTAAAAAACCATAACCACACCAGACAAAAACATAATTCACACCACGATATGTGAATACAAAGAAGCAGCTGCCTCATCATCAGGCACCTGCTTTTTCTTTAAACAGCAGTTAAAGCATTTATTATAGTATCCTCTTCTTCAGGAGTTACTGTCCTAAGGTCAATCAGAATTTCTTCCTTTTGAATCCTGACTATTATGGAGGAATTAATCCTTAACTGGCGGCCGATATGATCTGCTGAATATTGAAGGTGCTTTAAAACAGCAATCCAGGATGGAAGCTCTACATCAGGCATCGTGCCTCCTCCAACCTGCCCTGTACTCTGTCTCATCGAGCATACATAATCGTTCCCGGCGGCTTGTAATCTGTTAAGAAATTGGGACGTTCTTACTTTGAGTTCATCACTGGTCATCAAAACATCATGGACCACCGGAATATTTTTCAGACCCTCTTCGCCTTTTATGTAATCAATAAGAGTGCCTTCGAGAGCAGCAATTGTCATTTTATCTACCCGGAGAACCCGGGCAAGCTGATGCTTTTGCAGCTTTTCGATTAATTCCTTTCTTCCGGCAATAATTCCTGCCTGAGGGCCGCCCAAAAGCTTATCTCCACTGAAAGAAACGATATCTGCCCCCATTTTTAAAACATCGCTGACTGCTGGTTCATTTCCGATTCCTTTGCTTTTAAAATCGAATAGTGCACCGCTGCCCAGATCTTCATAAAATATGAGGTTTTTTTCTTTTGATAGGCGGGCAAGTTCCCCGGTGCCGACTTCTTTCGTAAAACCAATAATTTTAAAATTGCTCGTGTGCACCTTCATAATCATAGCTGTATCTTCATTTATCACTTTATTATAATCTTCCAGGTGGGTTTTATTTGTTGTTCCCACTTCAACGAGCTTTGCCCCGCTCTCTTCCATTATGCTTGATACCCTGAAGGAGCCTCCGATTTCAACAAGCTGTCCACGGGAAACGATTACTTCTTTTTCATCCGCAAGAGCTCTTAAAATGAAATAAACGGCAGCAGCGTTATTATTGACTGCCATGGCTGCTTCTGCACCTGTCAGTTCTTTGATCAGATTTTCCAGGTGACTATGCCTGGATCCCCGTTCGCCTTTATCCAGGTTATACTCCAAATTGGAATAGTTCATGGCAGCTTCAAGCATATGATCTGCTGCAGACTTGCTTAACCGTGCCCGGCCAAGATTAGTGTGAAGAACAGTGCCAGTAGCATTAATAACCCTTTTAAGTGTATATCCATACCGAACAGTGATTAACTTTTCTGCTTTTTGAAATATAAGGTCCGTAAACTTTTCCGTACCGGGCTCCTCACCGGTCCAGTTCCCGGCAAGAATAGTATTCCTAATATCAGAAATTACCTCTTTCAACATGTTGGTTGTATGTATAAAGTCAAGTCCATACTGTTTCATTAAATGAGTAAAACGCCGGTCTTTTTGCAGTTCATGCACCGGCAAAATTTTTCTGACTGTACTCTTCATAATATCCCTCCAGCATTTGCCCCGTTATTATATCATTTTTCACTAATTTGCATGAAATGAATACTATAGAAGGAAACAAGGGGGTTTTGAAGTTGAACAAAAAGGAAGATTTCCATCCGTTTAATTTGAGTGAATTGGAAAAATGGATGGAGGATTATTACCTGGACCCGCTTTCTTCTTATTTGGATCAGATAACATTCCGCATCGACTTATACGATACAGAAGCACAGATTATTGTTGAGGCGCTTTTAACGGGATGTGCCTCAAAAGATGTAACCGTTTCCCTAAAAGAAGACAGCATAATCATCAAAGCTGCTAAAATAGATGACACAAAAGCAATTCGGCGCGGACAACCATGCATGCGAAAAGTTAAACTGCCTTTCTCCGTTGTAAATAAAAAGGTTAGTGCAGATTTTGCAAATGAGATATTAGAGATTTTTATTAATAAAAATGAAGCGGGACCGGGATGCAATAGAGAGATAATCATCGATTAATAAACTGAGATAGGGGTTGCCTTTACCCTTTGTTTACATAGATCAGCAAAAAACCTCCTCCGCCCGGAGAAGGTTTTTTACCATTTTATTTTTGCATTTTTTCGATGATTTCTTTGGTTTTAGGAAAAACGCCTGTATCCAGCTTAGAATAAAGCTTTTCTCCATTAACTGTTACTTCAAAAGCTCCGCCCTTGCTTGGAACCAATTCCATTTTCGAGATCTCAGAATGAAAATGCGTAAATAGCTCTTCCGCGAAACTCGCGGCTTTAGGTGCGTAGTTTCACATCATGCAAAATTCAACTTTTACTTCATAAGCCATATTTAAACCTCCGTGTGTAATTTGTTAGAATGTAAATATAAAGACATTCTAGTATAACTGTCTTATTACTGCAAATCGATTTGTTTTTCCTTCTAAATAGAAAGCAAAAAAATTTATGGAGTGATTTGATGGATGCACAAAAATACCTGCAGCGAATTAAAGTTTCGGCTGACCGTAATCTGGATCTTGAATATCTGACAGAACTGCAAAGCGGGCATATGCTCAATATTCCATTTGAAAACTTGGATGTGACACGAAAAATCCCCATAAGGCTGGACACAGATTTGTTTTCTGAGAAAATACTAGGGCGGAGCCGGGGTGGCTTTTGCTATGAATTAAACGGTCTGTTTCAACTTCTTCTGGCAGAACTGGGATATCAATCACATCTCATTTCCTGCACCGTTAAAAAGCCTGATGGATGGGTCAGAGATGATTCTCATGCAGCTATATTGGTTTACTTGCACGAGCTTCCTTATTTGGTTGATGTAGGGTTCGGTGATTCCGTCCGGCAGCCTCTGCCTTTAACCGGTGAGGAAAAAACCGATGTCAGCGGAACATACAGGATAAAAGCGACAGCCGAAGGAAAGTTTGATCTTCAGCGTCTTGAGAATGCCAAATGGAAAATTCTATACCGATTTTCTGATAGGCCGGTGCAGCTTTACCACTTTTATGATGCCTGTTTATTCAATCAGACTTCACCTGAATCCCATTTTACACATGGCGATCTGGCGACTATTGCTACAAAGGATGGCCGTATTACACTATCAGGATTAGCTGTTACCAAGTCTGAAGAATCCGGTAAAAATAAATTCGAACTAACCGTGGGGGAAAAAGAAGATTTTCTTCTCGGGCAATTTAACATAAAATTGTAAAAGGGACAGCCAAGCGGCGTCCCTTTTTATTTGATCATAATTTTGTTCTTAATTTATCAAGCATATCAGCAGTCATTTTTGCTAAGTCAAAATCTGCTTTGAATCCCCACTCTTCTCTTGCTGCTGAGGCATCAATCGAATTTGGCCAGCTGTCTGCAATTCCCTGGCGTACAGGATCCACTTCATAGGAAATTTCAAATCCTGGGACATGCTTTCTGATTTCAGCCGCAATCTGTTCAGGTTCAAAACTCATCGCTGTTACATTAAAGGAGTTGCGGTGGATGAGTTTATCTGCATCAGCTTCCATTAAATCAATGATAGCATTCAGCGCATCCGGCATATACATCATATCCATATATGTGCCTTTGTCGATGTAGGATGTATAGCGGCCATTTTTAATGGCTTCATAATAGATCTCAACAGCGTAATCAGTCGTTCCGCCCCCTGGAGGAGTTACATAGGAGATTAAACCAGGGAATCTCAGGCCTCTGGTATCCACACCAAACTTGTAATAGTAGTAATCCGACAGCAATTCGCCTGCAACCTTATTCACGCCATACATTGTAGTAGGGCGGTGAATCGTATCCTGTGGAGTGTTGTCTTTAGGTGTAGAAGGTCCAAATGCACCAATGGAGCTTGGCGTAAAGAATTGTGCATTGCACTCTCTAGCTGTTTCAAGTGCATTCATAAGTCCGCCCATATTTAAATTCCATGCAAATACCGGGTTAGCCTCAGCTGTAGCTGATAATAGAGCAGCCATATGAATAACTGTATCTACATTATATTTCTTTGCTGTGTCCATCATTGATTTTGCATCGGTAACGTCAACCATTTCAAATGGTCCTGAATTAGCAGCCTCAGAATCATTTTTTCTGATGTCTGTTGCGATAACATTATCTGTTCCATAGATTTCTCTTAATTTCAAGGTTAGTTCAGAGCCGATTTGACCTAATGCTCCCGTAATCATAATCCGTTTCATCTTATTCCTCCAACGTTTCCTCTTTGCCTTAGTTTGTATATATAGCCGAACTTAAATAATTCCCATTTCCTTGCCGACTTTTTCATATATTGCAATTGCCTGATCCAGCATTTCTTTCGTATGTGCTGCAGATGGCATGTTTCTGACACGGCCCGTTCCCCTTGGAACAGTCGGGAAGACGATTGATTTTGCATAAACGCCTTCTTCATTGAGCTTTTTGCTGAATTCCTGTGTTTTTACTTCATCCCCAACAATACAAGGAGTAATCGGCGTTTCGCTGTCGCCTATATCAAAGCCTAATTTTTGCAGCCCGTCCTTAAGGTAGTTAGCATTTTCCCATAACTTTTCATTCAGTTCAGTACTTTCCATAAGCAGTTCAATAGCTTTCGTGCTTGCTGCTACATCTGCAGGTGTTAAAGATGTAGAGAATAGGAATGGTCTGCTGCGTACTTTCAGCCAATCAATTAAATCCTTTTTGCCGGCCACATATCCACCAACAACACCAATTGCCTTTGAAAGTGTGCCGATCTGAAAATCGATTTTGTCGGAAAGGCCGAAGTGCTTAACAGTGCCCGCTCCCTTTCCAAGAACTCCTGAACCGTGTGCATCATCCACATATGTGATCAGATCGAACTCTTCCGCGATTTCCACGATCTCAGGAAGCTTTGCGATATCCCCATCCATCGAGAAGACTCCGTCAGTAATAACCATGATTTTGTTGTACTGTCCTGATTCTTTCGCTTCCTTCGCTTTAGCTCTTAAATCTTCCATGTCAGAATGATTTACGCGAATAATCTTGGCTTTTGATAAGCGGCATCCATCAATAATGGAAGCATGGTTCAGCTCATCAGACAAAATGGCATCATTTTTATCCATAACAGCAGAAATAGCAGCCATGTTACAATTAAATCCGGATTGGTATGCGATAGCTGCTTCTGTATGTTTGAACTCAGCCAGCTTTTCTTCAAGTTTCGTGTGAAGTTCAAGCGTTCCATTGATCGTGCGGACAGCACCTGCTCCAACACCAAATTTTTCAATTGCTTCGTTTGCAGACTTTTTTAGTCTTTCATCAGTTGCCAAACCTAAATAATTATTGGATGAAAGATTAATTAGTTCTCTGCCGTTGATTTTGATTATTGGACCATTTGGGCTTTCAAGCGGGTCGATTACGTTGTAAAGTCCTCTATCTTTTAAATCCTCCAGGTTTTCCTGTAAAAAAGCATCTAAAATTTTGCTGGTCATATCAGTATCCCCCAGTGCATTTTTATTGAATGTCGCCAACTAATACACAACTGTACTTTTAGAGTGGACATTTTTTGAGTAAATAAAGTTAGCTATGTAAAGGTTTTTCCACATTATACTTTAACACAATTTTTCATTTTGTACACTTATGAAGGACAGATTTTCTATTGGTGTTTCTTTGAAATTTCCTTATAAACAGTTTTCCCTATTATCTAGAAAAAATTTACCTGCATATTTAGCTAAATTGAATAAATATACACATAATTGATCTGTTTACTCTATGATTGCACAGGGAACCAATCAAACATAGAACAATAGGTCAGGCATTAAGCCTTTGGAGGTAATTATTATAATGAAACATCCGCTAAACGTAACTTCGGAAATAGGAGAATTAAAGACGGTCCTTCTGCATAGGCCGGGTAAGGAAATCGAAAACCTTACGCCTCAATATTTGAAAAGACTTTTATTCGATGACATTCCATTTCTGCCTGCCATTCAAAAAGAACATGATTATTTCGCCAATATTTTAAGCAACCGGGGAATTGAGGTCTTATATCTCGATAAATTGATGACAGAAGCCATACAGCAGGACGAGGCAAGACTGGCTTTTATTGAAAAGGTCTTATGGGAAAGCCAATCTAATATCAATGGTTCCTATGATACAGTGAAAGAGTATCTCTTATCTCTTTCTCCCGATGAACTGGTTAAGAAAGTGATGGCTGGTGTCGTTAAGTCGGATATTGATCAGGATAAGAAAATTCATCTTCATGAAATGATGCCGGATCATTATCCTTTTTATCTCGACCCCATGCCTAACCTCTATTTTACGAGGGATCCGGCTGCGGTTATCGGTGAAGGCATTACGATTAATCGAATGCATGAGCCTGCAAGGAGAAGGGAATCCATTTTTATGGACTGCATCATGAATCATCATCCGCGTTTTAATAAACATGAGATCCCTGCTTACTTTAAGCGTGATGACCTCTACTCTCTTGAAGGCGGAGATGAGCTGATTTTAAGTGACGAAGTGGTTGCCATTGGCGTCAGTGCAAGAACCTCTGCACAAGGAATTGAAAAACTTGCACGAGAGTTATTCTCCCGTCAGGATGCCATTAAAAAGGTTGTGGCAGTTGAAATCCCTAAAATCCGCGCATTCATGCACCTGGATACCGTTTTCACCATGATCGATCATGATAAATTCACCTACCATCCTGCTATTGAAGATAGAGATGGCAGTATGAAGATTTACATACTGGAACAGGAGAATAATTCAGAAACTCTTAAGATTACAGAGAAAAACTCACTGAAAGAAACATTGAAAGAAGTACTTCATCTTAATGAATTAGTGTTAATCCCCTGCGGAGGAGGCTGCCCGATTGCATCGGCACGCGAACAGTGGAACGATGGCTCCAATACACTCGCCATCGCTCCCGGTGTAGTTGTCACTTACGACAGAAACTATGTTTCAAACGACGTACTCCGGCAAAATGGAGTTGAAGTCATTGAAATTCTCAGCTCGGAACTTTCAAGAGGCCGTGGCGGCCCAAGATGCATGAGCATGCCGATCATAAGGGAGAATATTAGCTAATAAATCGGGCGGTTGCCAAACCGCCCGATTTTTTATATTAGAGATCATTCCAACTCCTACTCCTTCCCCTTTCAAAAAACAAGTTCTTTTAGGTAAAAACGAAAATATAAATATACTAATGCCCTTTTCAAACAAGCAATTGCCTGCTCTTTTTATAAGATGTTCCTCTTAATAATTTATATTTATTTATAATTATTATAAAAAAGTATTGATTTTACTTTGAGAAGTGTTATCATTGCAAATATAAGCAAGTTATTAAACTTTTATGAGGTGATTATAGAATGACAAAAAAAAATAATCTCACAACAAGCTGGGGCGCGCCAGTTGGCGATAACCAAAATTCAATGACTGCCGGCTCAAGAGGGCCAACATTAATTCAGGATGTACACTTGCTGGAAAAGCTCGCCCATTTTAACAGAGAACGTGTGCCTGAGCGTGTTGTTCATGCAAAAGGTGCCGGTGCACATGGCTATTTTGAAGTTACAAATGACCTCACTAAATATACAAAAGCAGCTTTTCTATCTGAAGTAGGCAAAAGAACGCCTTTATTCATCCGCTTTTCAACTGTAGCCGGCGAACTTGGTTCTGCAGATACTGTACGCGATCCGCGCGGCTTTGCTGTTAAATTCTATACAGAAGAAGGAAACTACGATCTTGTAGGAAACAACACGCCTGTATTCTTTATCCGGGATGCCATCAAGTTCCCTGACTTTATTCATACACAGAAGCGTGATCCTAAGACTCATTTGAAAAATCCGACTGCCGTCTGGGACTTCTGGTCCTTATCCCCTGAGTCGCTGCACCAGGTAACCATCTTAATGTCTGACCGGGGAATTCCTGCAACACTAAGACATATGCATGGGTTTGGAAGCCATACCTTCAAGTGGGTAAATGATAAGGGCGAAGGCGTCTGGGTGAAATATCACTTTAAAACAGAGCAAGGTGTTAAAAACCTCAGTGTCGAAGCTGCAGCTAAAATGGCAGGCGAAAATCCGGATTACCATACAGAGGACTTATTCAATGCAATTGAGAATGGAGACTATCCTTCCTGGAAGCTTTGCGTGCAAATCATGCCGCTTGAGGATGCAAATACTTACCGTTTCGACCCATTCGATGTCACGAAAGTGTGGTCACAAAGAGATTACCCATTAATCGAAGTAGGACGTATGGTTCTCAATAGAAACCCGGAAAACTACTTTGCTGAAGTTGAGCAGGCTACCTTCTCTCCCGGAACTCTAGTACCTGGCATTGATGTGTCACCTGATAAAATGCTTCAGGGCCGCCTGTTTGCCTACCATGATGCACACCGTTACCGTGTAGGTGCAAACCATCAGATGCTGCCAATCAACCGCCCTAAAAACGAAGTGCAAAATTACCAGCGTGACGGCCAGATGCGCTTTGATAACAATGGCGGAGGAACTGTTTATTACGAGCCGAACAGCTTTGGGGGGCCAACTGAAGTACCGGAGCACAAGCAGGCTGCATACCCTGTATCCGGTTTAGCCGAAAGCGTTGCGTACGACCATAATGACCACTACACACAAGCCGGTGATCTATACCGCTTAATGAGTGAGGAAGAACGCTCCCGTCTTGTAGCAAACATTGTTGCTGCCATGACGCCTGTGGAAAAAGAAGAAATAAAGCTTCGCCAGATTCAGCATTTCTTTAAAGCTGATCCTGACTACGGCACACGTATTGCTAAAGGTCTTGGCCTTGCAGTGCCGCAGGGAGTAAAGTAAACTACTAAAAATAGCGAAAGGTGCCATAAGCTGCTTGGCACCTTTTTTCGTGGTGAAGTGCTAGTATGACCCCCTATTTACTGATCCCCAACATTACTGCCGCGACTACTATTTATCCAATAATGAAGCAGGAAATAACTTTAGATAGAAAAAACATTCTAAATCTAGTAAGATATCCACATGGAATATTAGAGAAGGGGTAAAAAAATGAGCGTATTAAATGTACAAAACTTAAGTCACGGTTTCGGTGATCGTGCGATTTTTAATGATGTGTCTTTTCGGCTTTTAAAAGGTGAACATGTTGGACTGGTTGGGGCAAATGGTGAGGGTAAGTCTACTTTCATGAATATCGTGACCGGGAAGCTGCAGCCTGACGAGGGGAAAGTTGAGTGGTCACGAAAGGTTCGTGTAGGTTACTTAGACCAGCATGCTGTACTTAAAAAAGGCACTTCTATGCGTGAGGCTTTAAGTACTGCTTTTCAATATCTTTTTGATGCTGAAACAGAAATCAATGAACTTTATGCAAAAATGGGTGATGAAGGTGCTGATATCGATGCATTACTTGCAGAAGTTGGAGAGCTGCAAGAAACTTTAGATAGTAATGATTTCTATCAAATTAATTCAAAAGTTGAGGAAGTTGCCCGTGGCCTGGGATTAGACGAAGTTGGACTTGATCGGGATATAGATGATCTTAGCGGCGGGCAGCGTACCAAAGTTTTGCTGGCTAAGCTTTTGCTGGAAAAGCCAGAAATTCTATTACTGGACGAGCCTACAAACTATTTGGATGAACAGCATATCGAATGGCTGAAGCGCTATTTACAGGAATATGAGAATGCATTTATTTTGATTTCTCATGATATTCCATTCTTAAACAGTGTTGTTAACTTGATATATCACATGGAAAACCAGGAATTGAATCGCTATGTTGGCGACTATGATAACTTCTTAAATGTATATGAAATGAAAAAGCAGCAACTGGAGGCTGCATACAAGCGCCAACAGCAGGAAATTGCCAATTTAAAGGATTTCGTTGCCCGCAACAAGGCAAGTGTGGCAACTCGTAATATGGCGATGTCCCGTCAAAAGAAGCTCGACAAAATGGAAGTTATTGAATTGGGGAGAGAGAAGCCGAAACCAGAGTTTATTTTCAAAGAAGCCCGTGCAGCCAGCCGCTGGATTTTCACGACTGAAGATCTTGTTATTGGTTACAACGAACCACTTTCCCGCCCTCTGAATTTGAAAATGGAACGCGGACAAAAAATTGCATTCGTGGGTGCTAATGGTATTGGTAAGTCTACTCTTTTAAAAAGTATTCTTGGCTTGATTAACCCCATTTCGGGAAAAGTGGAACGCGGTGAGTATCAACACATCGGTTACTTTGAGCAGGAAGTTAAACAGTCAAACTACAACACTTGTATTGAAGAGATCTGGAGCGAGTTCCCAAGTATGAATCAGGCTGAAGTTCGTGCTGCTCTTGCAAAATGCGGGTTAACGACGAAACATATTGAAAGTAAAGTCGAAGTTCTTTCTGGTGGCGAAAAAGCAAAAGTTCGATTATGTAAAATTTTAAACACAGAAACGAATTTATTAATTCTGGATGAACCTACCAATCACTTGGATGTGGATGCAAAAGAAGAATTAAAACGTGCTCTAAAGGCATATCGCGGAAGTATTTTGATGGTATCCCACGAACCGGATTTCTATCGTGAAATTGCCACAGATATTTGGAATTGTGAGGATTGGACAACTAAAGTTTTTTAAATAAAGATCAAGCATTCCCCTGCCACGCAGGGGATTTTTTTATTGTTCACAAAACATTCTTATTTGCCTTCAAGTGCTCCATCTATACCTTCTAACTGACATACTAAGGACTTTCCTATAAATGGATCACTAAAAAGCAATACAGGTAATGGTCTATTCGTGTATAATGAGGGGAGTTTTCAATAATGGAAGCGGTTCAATTTATACCAAAATAATTGACAAAGGACTTAAAACATTCATGATAAAAAAGAAAATTGCCTGGATTACAGACAGCACAGCCTATGTTACTAAGGAGCTGCTGGAACATCCTGACGTTTATGTAGTTCCTCTAACCATTACATTCGGTGAGGAATCGTATGAAGATGGTATTGATTTAAATACAGATCAGCTTTATAGCCGGATTCGGAATGAAAAAGAAGTTCCAAAAACTTCGCAGCCCTCTGCCGGAAGATTTGCCGAACTATTTGAATCATTGAAGCATGAATATGATGCTGCAGTTGCTGTCCATGTATCCAGCAAGCTTAGCGGCACGCTGAATAGCTGTTTAACCGGAGCAGAGCTGGCTGAGTTACCTATTTTTGCAGTTGATTCTAAATGCATGTCTTATGCCATTACATCATTGATCAATAAAGGATTAAAGCTTGCTGAAAATGATGTGCCGGCACATAAAATTGCAGATATCCTGCAAAGTGAGACAAACAAATCCGAGAACTATATATTGCTTGGAAGCCTTGAGCAATTTTATAAAGGCGGCAGAATGTCTGGCACACAATACCTGTTGGGAAGCATATTAAAAATAAAGCCAATTATCCGCATTAACCGGGACGGGGAGTTTGAACTGTTTGATAAAGTCCGTTCAGAAAAAAAAGCATTTAAAAGAATGATAGAATTGCTAGGGAATTCCTATGAAAACCACACAATTCCCCAGGTTCAAATCATGCATGGGAATGTGCCTGCCAAAGCGGAGGAACTGGCCGAAGAAATACAGTCTCATTTTCCGCGGCTTGATATTCTCATTGGTGATATAAGTTCAACGATCGCTGCCCATGCCGGTGAGGGAACATTGGCCATTATATGGCAAAACGAAAGTTAAAAAAGCACTCTCCAAAAGGAAAGTGCTTTTTTTCTATTCAACCCACGTGAACATGTAATTTTCATCTTCAATTAACTTAGCGTTTTTCACCAGTTTTAAAGGCTTGAATGTATCAATCATAACAGCAAGTTCGAGTGTTTCCTTTTTCCCGATGCTGGCTTCAGTTTTCCCCGGATGAGGCCCATGTGGAATCCCGCTCGGATGAAGGGTGATGGAGCCTTCTCTAATCCCCTTCCTGCTCATGAAATTGCCTTCCACATAGTACAGCAGTTCATCACTGTTGACATTGCTGTGATAGTAAGGGGCAGGGATGGCCTCCGGATGATAGTCATATAATCTTGGAACAAAGGAACACACAACAAAGTTATGTCCTTCAAATGTCTGATGGACCGGCGGAGGCTGATGCACCCTTCCAGTAATCGGTTCAAAATCTTCTATATTGAAGACCCATGGGTAAAGATAGCCGTCCCAGCCCTCCACATCAAGCGGATGATGATTCAGAATATGAGAATGCAAGTATCCCCTGGTTTTGGTGATAACTTCATATTCTCCTTTTTGATCATATGTTTCCAGTGTCTCCGGTCCCCGTATATCCCGTTCACAGAATGGACTATGTTCAAGCAGCTGCCCATACTCATTCCGGTATCTTCTTGGTGTTGTAATCTGGCTGAAAGACTCAACAAGGAGCACTTTAGTCAGCTGCTCTTTATCCGGAATCACGCGGTAAACAGTGCCAATCGGAATAATGACATAGTCTCCGGGGCGATAGGTTAAAGTTCCGAACATGGTCTCAACTTTCCCTGTTCCATAGTGAATATAGAGCATCTCATCTCCATCGCCATTCCGGTAAAAGCTTTTCATCGGCTCAGTAATATTTATGGTGCCTATTAAAAGGTCATCATTCCCGAGCAGATATTCCCTTGCTGAAAGTGCATCCCCTTTCTTTTCAATTTGATCTGTGAACAAATGCCGATGCTTTAAGCTCTCCTGATCTTCATACTCAGGAACATATTTTCCGATCAGTTCAGTTCGCGCTACTTCTGTCGGCATGTAGTGATGATAAAGAATGGATTGTGTCCCGGAAAAACCTTTTGTCCCCATTACCTGTTCCCTGAATAGGGTCCCATCCGATTTTTTGAAGGTCGTATGGCGCTTGTGCGGAATTCTTCCCATTTGACGATAAAACATATTTCCACCTCACTCATTTGCAATTCGATTTTTTAATATTCCGAGATTGCTAATCTCAAGCTCGATCTCATCTCCAGGCTTCAGCCAGCGGTGCACATCCGTACCAAGTTCAAGAATGCAGCCGCTGCCAACAGTCCCGGATCCTATCATTTCACCAGGGCAGAGGGTTACACCGTCAGAAGCACGCTCAATCATCTCGTTAAAGGAATAGTAGATATCCTGCATATTCCCCTCTGATAAAAGTGTTCCATTGACTTTTGCCGTCATGAGCAAATCATAGCCATTTTCAACACGGAAATTCTCAAGCTCATCCTTTGTCACGATATATGGCCCGACAGAAGTGGCAAAATCCTTCCCTTTGGCAGGGCCAAGACCTACCTTCATTTCTTTTCGCTGAATATCTCTTGCACTCCAGTCGTTCAGGATACAATACCCAAAAATATAATCATCCGCTTCGGCAGCTTTAATATCCTTTCCTTCTTTGCCGATGATACAGGCAATTTCGAGCTCGTAATCAAGCCATTCGCAATGCTTGGGACGTGAAATTTCTTCATTTGGACCCTTAATGCTCAGATGATTTGAAAAATAAAAGACGGGTATTTCATACCATTCGGATATCATATCAAGTCCGCGGTTATCTCTTGCCGTTTTTACGTGTTCTTCAAAAGCATAGAAATCCCGAAAGCTTTTTGGATTTGGCAGTGGAGCCATTAAGTTCACATCGGATACTGGATATACTCCTTTATCGGTGTTCATCAGTTTTTTGCTGGAAGTTAGGTATTCCATAAAAAACTCATGATTTTCAAGGAAAGCCAGCATTGTTTTTGGAAGAACACCATTGGTCGCTTCATGCATATCAACGGCATACTCCAGATTCTTCAGCCAGCCCGCTCTTATAGATCCATCCGGTTTTTGAAAGGTTATGAATTTCATGGCATCACCTTGGGTCCGTTTTTCGGATTAATTCAAATATATCAGTCATTGGCCTTGTATAGATATGTCCCGCCATCCGGCCAACAGGCTTCAGCTTTTCGGAATTAATCCTTCCATTTTCGTAAAGCTCTTCAGCAACATGCACATGCTCCACTTTTCCAATCACCAGGCTTCCTGAACCGGGATGTTCTCCAAAGTGAAGTACCTGATAGAGACTGCATTCCAAATGGACTTTTGATTCTTTAACCCGAGGCGGCTTGACAGCGGCACTCTTTTCTTTATCGAGACCCGCGGCGGCCAGTTCGTCTGTATCAGCCGGAAAATCTGCTGCACAAATATTCATCTTTTCGGTAAAGTCTTCACTGACGATGTTAATAACGAATTCCTTAGTGGCTTCAATATTAGCAAGCGTATCTTTCTTAGAGCCATCAGTCCCTTTTCGCATCGGTGAAAAGCAAATCAGCATCGGATCTGCACATATGGCAGTAAAAAAGCTGAATGGGGCTGCATTGACATTTCCATCGGTATCCATTGTGGTAACAAACGCAATGGGTCGCGGCAGAATTGAGCCAACCATCAGCTTATATGCGTCTTTCCACTCAAGACTCTGTGGATTTAATTCCATATGCCCTACACCGCCTTTTCATTTAGAAGTTTGTTTATCACAGCCAATGCCGCTTCATTATCTTCCCTTGTTCCTAAAGTCATCCGAAAAGCATCAAGATAGCCTTCAAGCTTCATTTTTCGGACCACTAAGCCATTTGCAATCAAGTTGCCTGCAATAGGAAGCTGGCTGAAAATATATATAAAATTAGTTTGGGAAGGAAAATAGCCGACATGTAATTCTGTTAGTTTTTGGCACACAAATTTCATCTCTTCGGCATTTTTATGTGCACAATCCTTTATAAAGTCCTGATCATTTAGTGCTGCAGAAGCCGCTGCCTGTGCCAGGTGGTTGACATTAAAAACATCTTTTACTTTATGAAGGTCATTCACGATCTCCGGATGCATGATTCCATAGCCGACACGGAGTCCGGCAAGACCGTAGATTTTGGAGAAAGTCCTTAGAATGATTAAGTTAGGCCTCTGTTCAAGAAGCGAAATAGAGTCAGGATAATCCTCGGAATTCACATATTCAAAGTATGCTTCATCAAGAATAATCAGTATATTCGAAGGAACTTTATCAATGAATTGCAGCAGTTCTGTTTTACCGACTATTGTTCCTGTAGGATTGTTGGGATTGCAGATAAACACCATTTTTGTTTTTTCGTTTATCTTCTCATACATGGCACTTAGATTATGTGTTCCCTTTTGCAGCGGCACTGTTATCGCACTGCCTCCTTCAATCAGGACGTTTGTTTCATAACGCGGAAATGTATTCTGAGCCATGACCGCTTCATCTCCAGCACATATGTATGCTCTAGTCAATAATCGGATGATTTCTTCTGAACCATTGCTGACCAGAAAGTTATCTTCTCTTATATTATAGAAGCCGGCCAGTTTGCGTTTGAGCAGGGAAACAGTGCCATCCGGGTAAAAGTAAAGACTGTTCATTGCTTTGCTGATGCTGTTCCTGACTTCGGGTGAACACCCATACACATTTTCATTATCAGACATTTTCCGGACAGCCATTAAATTGTACTTTTCTTTGATCTCTTCCGGCGAGCTGCCAAGCGGATAAGAAACAATCTTCTCCACAGCGCTTTTTGTCTGGATTCTAGCCATCTGGATTGCCTCCTTCTATAAATATGGTTATTTTCTTATGTTATCTTCAATTCTCAATTTTGCCCGTTGATTTCCG